>JAYTOD010000116.1:0-9636 GCA_043747995.1 Arenimonas sp. | reverse complement strand
CGGCTATCGAGCAAGGCTTGTTTGCGCTTGTCGGTCCACGCTTTATCGATAATAGGTTCACCAGCAAGATTGATCACCGCATCGAAATGAGTCATCTCGCACCACTGAGAAATTGATGACCAGATGACCACATTGCTGCCAAATAAGGCTGTGGCATTTTCAGGATTGCGGCTTACAACCGTCAGCGTATGGCCTTTTTCCAGCAGGCGTTTGACTAAACTTTTGCCAATAAACCCGGTTCCACCAGTCAATAGAATTTGCATCAGCCTTTAACCCGCAAGCTTGAGCGCCCGCCATCTACGCCAATAATTTGTCCGGTAATCCAGGATGATTGTGCGGATAAAAGAAAGGCCGCTAATTCAGCCATTTCTTCGGCAACACCCAAACGTGGAATAGGGTGCAGTGCGGCAATACTTTGTGCCACAGTTTCATTTTGTAACAAGCCTTTGGCTAAAGGCGTTTGGGTGAGAGAAGGCGCAATGGCATTAACACGAATGCTAGGCGCTAGCTCGGCTGCCAAACTTAAGGTTAAGCCCGATACCGCCGCTTTGGCCATGCCAATGGAGGCATGCATGCTGAATCCCTGTGCCGCAGCTATGGAGCTGAACAATACCACTGAACCATCGGTGGATTTTTTTAAGGCTGGCAAGGCAGCTTGCACAGCAAGCGCCGCGCCTAGTGCATTGAGTTCGAAGTCGCGTAGGAAGTCTGTGCGTTTTAATCGGCCTAGCGTTTTCAGGTTAATACTGCCTACCGCATACACCAGCCCAGAAAGTGATTCACCGGCTGCAGCGCTGGTTGTTTCAAAAAAGTCTTCGTCAGTTACATCGCCAAGGCTGAAGCTAGCCTGTAATTCATTCGCCAATGCTTCTATAGCCTGCTGATTTCGGCCAGCCAAATGCAGGCTGTACCCTCGTGCTGATAACAGCCGTGCGCAGGCCGAACCAATGCCGCCCGATGCACCATAAATAAGGATTTTCCCAAGCATGGCGTATTCTCCAAAAGTTTATTATGCTTTCATGAATGTGATGAAGACGTACAATTTCAAAATAAAAAACCCGCAACATGTGCGGGTTTTTTAAATCTCAAATAAAGTGGCTTATTTGATTTTGCCTTCTTTGTAGATGACGTGTTTACGAACCACTGGATCGTATTTCGACATTTCCATTTTATTCGGCGTAGTTTTCTTGTTCTTGTCGGTGGTGTAAAAATGACCGGTACCAGCCGAAGAGATCATGCGTATTTTATCGCGTTTGGATGACATGTGATGAGCTCCTTAAATTTTTTCGCCACGGGCGCGCAGTTCAGCAAGTACGGAATCAATTCCGCGTTTGTCGATAGTGCGTAAGCCATGGGCTGAAATTTTTAATTTGATCCAACGATCTTCACTGGCAACCCAAAAACGGCGCTCGTGAATATTGGCGTGGAAGTGACGGCGGGTTTTATTGTTGGCGTGCGAAACGTTGTTACCGCTTTGCATAGCCTTGCCGGTTACTTGGCAAATACGACTCATGGCATACCTCGTAGAGTATTAAGGGTCACCCATAGCCTGGGTGAGTTCGGCCTTGCAATTGCTTGCACACAATAAGGGGGGTGCTCGATGACGGCGTGTGTATTGTGTTCCACACAGCCAAGCTAGGCTTCGAGCGAGCCAACTATTATGCCTGAAAAGCCTATTTTACGCAAATGGGGCAGGTAATTCAGGTTGTTGTAGGGGCAGACCCCCGTGTCTGCCCTGATCCCCGGTGGTAACGCCTGGGCGCACAAAGGGGTGCGCCCCTACAAATCGTGATAACGGCGTCAATGCGCGTTACGATCGCGATGCCAGCCGCGGTGTTTGATGTCCAAATACAGGCTGTAAAGTGCTGTAAAGGCTGGGAAAAGATTCTGCAAGACGCCCACCGAATCCTGTTTCGAGGAAAACACAAAGTAGCTTAAGGTCATCAAGCTGCCAACCACGCTCATATACCAAAATACCCGTGGGATAACCGGCTTGCCGGCACGTTTAGAGGCCACAAATTGCACTAGCCACCGACCACCAAACATCAAAGCGCCGGTATAGCCGATTAACTTCCATGGCGTTACGTGCAAGCCAGTCCAGAGCAAGCCTTCAATCGGCAGATTCATCATAATTTAACGGCCTCAGTAATTTTGCTGCGTTTAATCAGCCAGCTCACGCCGCGCAAATCGGAAATACCCACCCAGGCACGGCCGAGGTTGTTGTATTTAGAAACACCGGTGCTGCGCTCGCGATGGTTAACTGGCACACTGATGGATTGATAGCCAGCGCGTTTTACTAAAGCCGGCAGATAGCGATGCATATGGTCGAAATATGGCAAATCCAGGAACAACGCGCGCTCAAATAATTTAATACCACAACCCGTATCTGGCGTTTCATCTTTTAATAAGCGCGAACGAATGGCGTTAGCGGCCTTAGAGGCCCAGCGTTTTGAACCGGTGTCTTTACGCTCAACGCGCCAGCCAGCAAATAATTTCACTGAGGCATCAGCCGCATCTCGCGCGGCGATTAATTTAGGAATATCAGCTGGATCGTTTTGGCCATCGCCATCCAAGGTGGCAATCCAAACGCCTCTAGCATGCTTCACGCCATTACGAATAGCGGTGCTTTGCCCGCTTTGTTTAGTATGACCGAATATGCGTAACTCAGGCGTTTCCAGCTGTAATTGCTTCAACACATCACGCGAGGCGTCTTTTGAACAGTCATCAACATACACAATTTCAAAAGAAATTAAACCACTCAACGCGGCGACAATTTCGCGCACTAAAGGGGCAATATTGTCTTGCTCATTAAAAACTGGCACCACCACAGAAATGTGTGGACTCAGTTGATTATCTAAAGTCATAAACCACCCTCATCAATGCTGATATATAGCTGGTAAGCATAGTGTAGCGCAGCTTCAGTGGCGGAGTTTTTCCAAGATGCCGTCGAGGGTGTCTAGGCCATGATAATGAATAACGAGTTTACCGCTACCTTTTTTGCCGTGGCTAACCTGTACTTTAGCGCCTAACAAATCAGCAATCTCACGTTCTAATGCTTCAATATCGGCATTGCTGCGCGCTGCTGGAGTAGGTTTTGCAGACGGTTTATTTTTACCGGCCTGTTGCGCACGGCGCTCCACTTCGCGCACCGATAATTGCTCATCGGCAGCAAGCTGTGCGAGTGCGTTTGCGAGGTTAGCAGGTAATGTTAATAAAGCGCGTGCATGGCCCATTTCAAGCCGCCCAGCTTCCAAAAGTTTACGAATGGGTTCGGGTAATTCAAGCAAGCGTAATAAATTCGATACCGCTGCGCGCGAACGACCTACTGCATCGGCGGCTTGTTGGTGGGTTAAGTCGAACTCATCAATTAAACGCTGCAGTGATGTGGCTTCTTCAAGCGGATTTAAATCTTCGCGCTGAATATTTTCAATTAAGGCCATGGCAATAACCGAACGATCATCCACGTCGCGTACTACAACGGGGACATCGCGCAACTCGGCAATCTGCGCAGCACGCCAACGCCGCTCTCCGGCAATAATTTCATATTTACCATCAGCGATTTTGCGCACCACAATCGGTTGAATCACGCCCTGGGCGCGGATTGAATCAGCCAGTTCAGCCAATTTTTCAGTTTTCATATCGCGTCGTGGCTGATATTTGCCGGGTTGCAGTTTGCTGATGGCAAGATGAGTCAGGCCTTCTTTGCTGAGGTCGGCAGGTGCGCTAGCAGCTTTCAAACTGCCGCCAAGTAACGCATCAAGACCACGCCCAAGGCCGGTTTTCTTTACCGCCATTACACACTCTCCTTAACAATTTTATTGGTGCGCCGTATCATCTCACCGGCCAAACCCATATAGGCAATCGCGCCACGCGAGGATTTATCGTAGCGAATAATACTTTGCCCATGGCTTGGCGCTTCCGCTAGTCGAACATTGCGCGGCACCAGTGTACGGAACACTAGCTCGCCAAAATGTTGGGTTAATTCGTTGCTAACCGCATTGGTTAAATTATTGCGAATATCAAACATAGTGCGAATAATGCCATCAATTTCTAGGGTGGGGTTTAATTTTTGTTTTAATGCGTTAATGGTATTTATCAGCGAACTTAAGCCTTCCAACGCAAAATATTCGCACTGCATAGGCACAATAATGCCATCAGCGGCGGCCAAAGCATTGAGTGTTAGCAAAGACAACGATGGCGGGCAATCAATCAGGATAAAGTCGTAGTTATCACGAATAGGCGCTAAGGCTTGCTTAAGCCGGCTTTCCCTTGCGCTCAAATCCATTAATTGGATTTCAGCGGCGGTTAGATCCATATTGCCTGGAATTAAATCATAACCTTCTTCGGTGCAGGTTAGCACTTGCTCAAGCGTCGATTCACCGAGTAAGAGTTCGGTGATGGAATGCTCTAGCTCACGTTTTTCAATGCCCGAAGCCATGGTGGCATTGCCTTGTGGGTCTAGATCGACCAGTAGTACTTTTTTTAGGCTAGCCACTAAAGCCGCCGCTAAATTCACGGCTGATGTGGTTTTTCCAACGCCTCCTTTTTGATTAGCAATCGCGATTATACGGCTCATTTAATTTCCAATGACAAGATTTCAACCCATAGCCCTCCATTATGCCTAATGGTGAGTTTTTTTGCGGAGGATTAGCGTTTTTTTTTACTATGAGCTACTTTCGACCAATAACAATGAGTTGGCGTTCGGCATATAAACCGGGCACATACAGCGAATGACGAGCCAAAACTTGCCATTTTTTAGGCAATTCTGCAATTTCATCATCAATGCAGGGACCTTTCATCGCCAGTAAAACGCCATCTTGGCTTAGCAAATGCCCCCCTACCTCGAGGATGCCTGACAATCTGTCCATGGCGCGCGCGGTAATGGCTTGGTATTTCTCAGGTTCAGCAAACGCCTCAGCACGCGATTCAATAACCCGAATATTCGGCAGTTCAAGCTGGCGCACCACTTCGCGAAGAAAGCGTGTTTTCTTGCCATTGCTTTCCACCAAGCTAATCGGTATTTCTGGCCTAATAATAGCTAATGGTATGCCCGGCAAGCCTGGGCCAGTTCCTAAATCGGCAAGATTATCCTGTGTGAAAAACCGGTGCATAGCCAAGCTATCGAGCAGGTGCTTAATCAGCATTTCGCGCGGCTCACGAATGGCAGTTAGGTTGTAGGTTTTATTCCAATGTGCCAAAAGATCTAGGTAATGCAAAAGTTTAGAGCTTAGCTGTGTATCTAGCTGCAAGGCGCTTAAACCCGCGCAAAGTTCGTCATGCAGTGGATGTTTAGATTCGATCATGGCAGTATTGTCGCGCAATTTTCACAGCTTTGGGCATAAACTATTTGAAATAAGAGGGCTTGGCATGGCAAATGTATTACTTACTGGGGCAAGCGGGTTTGTTGGTGGGCATTTATTACGCGAATTACTACATGCAGGCCACCAGGTCAGCGCGTTATCGCGTTCTGAACTTACAGATCAATTGCTTAGCGCCCATGGCGCAATAGCGCTTCGAGGCGAACTAAGCGATCAGGCTTCCTTGAATAATGCCGCGCAAGGGATGCAAGCGGTATTTCATTGCGCAGCAAACACCAGTGCTTGGGCGAAAGATAAAATTATTCAACTCGATACAAATGTTGGCGGCACACAGCGCTTGCTGGCTGCCGCAAAGCAAGCAGGCGTTTCTTGTTTTGTGCATACATCTAGTGTTTCGGCATATTCGCATTTATGCCATGAAACCCTAACCGAAACTCTCCCGCAACGTGGCGGCGAAAGCTGGGTTAATTATGAACGTAGCAAATTTCTAGGCGAGCAGGCAGTACGTGAATCTGACTTGCCAAGCTTGATTTTCAACCCCTCGCATGTGCTCGGTCCGGGCGATACAAACAATTGGGCACGGCTTATCAAAATGGTTGATCAAAATGCGTTGCCGGGCGTGCCGCCGGGTTCGGGGGCGTTTGCCGATGTGCGGGAAATTGCTAAGGCGCAGGTTGCAGCATGGCAAATGGGCTTGCGAAATGAATCATTCTTATTAGGTGGCCAACAGGCAAGCTTTCTAAAGTTGGTGCAGATGATTGCTGTGTTATGCCATCGGAAACCGGCAACGCGGGTTATGCCGGAAGCCTTATTAAAAGTGATTGGTCAGTTTAGCCAGGGGTTTTCTTATCTTTCGGGCCGAATGCCACAAATTACGCCCGCTTCAGTAGCGATGACCTGCCACCATCTGCACGTTGATTCAAGCAAAGCCAAAAAACAATTGGGCTACCAAGAAATCGATTTGCAACAGTTGCTAGCCGACACCATGCACTGGATGCGCAGCGAAGGCTATCTTAGACCGCTGTAGAGCTGAATGTTTTGCAAATATCTTCAATTGCTGCAGGTTTAGCGAATAAATTTCCTTGTCCAAGCGAAATGCCAATTTGCTGTAAGCACGCAGCTTGTTCGTCGGTTTCAACGCCCTCAGCGATAACATCTAGGCCTAAAGACAATCCCAGCGCGTGAATGGCTCGAACAAGATGCATGGTTTTGTTGTCGGGATGATTGGCCAGTGTTGACAAAAAGCTTCGGTCGATCTTAAGGCAATCCAGGGGGTATTTGTGCAGATAAGAAAACGAAGAATAGCCGGTACCGAAGTCATCCAAATTAATGCGTATACCTGCTTGCTTTAGTTGGGTAAGTAGTTTCAAACCTAATTCGGGATGTTCAATCAATGCGTCCTCAGTTACTTCGATATGCAGATTCGAAGTCGCGATGCCATATTCTGCAATTAAGGACAATAAGCGCTCAGCAAAATCTTCATTGCCAAGATGGCGGGGCGATACATTAATGCTGACATATTCTGCCATGTTAAGTAATACGGGCAAATCTCTGCAGACTTGCTCATAAATGACCCAATCAATTTGTTCAATTAAGCCGGTTTCTTTGGCTATATCTGAGAAATTACTCGGTATTAAAAGGCCTCTATGCGGATGGTTCCAACGCATTAGGGCTTCAAAGCCAAGCACCTTTGCCGAATTCAGGTTAATCATCGGCTGGTAAAAAGGGAATAGCTCATTGCGGGTTAATGCTCTGCGCAAATCGCCCTCAATAATCAATGTATTAAGCGCCGATTGATGCAGGGCATCATCAAAAAAAGTGAAACGGTTACGGCCTAATTCCTTCGAGCGATATAAGGCGATATCGGAATCTCGCAGAATTTCGTCAGGCTCTTGATGCCGTTCATGCGAAATTGCAATGCCGATGCTTGACGAGATGAAAAGTTCTTTGCCTTGAATATACATAGGCTCTGTGAATGCTTGCAACATGCGTTCTGCCACCAGTTTCGCTTCGTTGATATTGCGAATACTGTTTAAAATAACGGCAAATTCATCACCACCTAAACGCGCCACTAAATCGGGCTTGCGCAAACAGCTTTCGATGCGTTTTGAGACAATCTTTAGCAGCTCATCGCCAACCCAATGGCCCATCGAATCGTTGATGATCTTAAAACGATCAAGGTCAATGAAAAATACCGCGAATAGACGGTTTGGGTTGGCCTGATAGTACGCGATGGATTGCTTGAGATTAATATACAGCTGATTTCGGTTAGCAAGGCCGGTTAGCTGATCGTGCATCGCATCGTATTTTAATTTTAATTCAGCCTGTTCTCGTCGAGCGATTTGTTCGCGAAGCGCCTGGTTGCTGAGCTCTAGCTCATAAGTGCGCTTTTGAATATTGGTTTCCATTTCAGCATACGCTTGCTTAAGACGATTGGAAGCTTCAATTTTTTCCAAGGCCTGTGCAATATGGCTACTAACAAACACCAAGAGTTCTTGCTCTTTATACGAATAAGCTTCGACATTATCATAGCTTTGCAGCGTTATTACGCCCACTGCTTTGCCTTTAATAATCAATGGCACGCCAAGCCAGCATTTAGGCAGATGGCCTCTGGCAACCGTCATTTTCTGTTCTTTTAAGCGCATGATCTGTGCTTCGTTTAACAATACCGGTGCCTTGCTGGCCAGCACCCATTCGGTCAAGCCATTTGACAAAGGCCTTGATTCTGCCAGCTCGTCAAACTCATCAACATGATAGGGGAAATTAAGCCTTTTATTTTCTGTGTCGATAAAAGCGACGTAAATATTTTTCGCATCCAGTAGCCGACCAACAATTCTATGCATAGCAGGGTAAAACTGCTCAAGGTTTTCGCTTTGAGTGGCGAGCCGAGTAATGTTAAACAAAGTGGATTGAATTTCTTCGGAACGCTGCCTTTCATGAATCTCTTGGCTAAGCTTAGCAGTGCGCTCATTGACTTTGAATTCAAGCTCCTCAGTTTGTGCACGGCGTGATAGTGATTGATGAATATGCTCAGCCACAAACGACAGTAAATTCAGGTCGGCTTGGGTGTAGCGTTTGTCGGCGAGATAGCTCTGCACCACCAGGCCACCAACCACCACGCCATTTTCAAGCATCGGAATGCCTAGCCAGTCAGTACTCTCAGGGCCTAGTGTGTGGTCACGCTGTAAATTAAATCGTTTCACTAAGGCTATAGAACTGTCCCATGCATAGTGCTTGGATTTCAACATGGCCAAGGTAATGCTGTTGGTCAGCAACTTGTTATCCCACTCTATCTCCGGATCAACTGGCTCTTTGTCTATGCTGTCGGCATAATACAGAAACTGCATGGTGTGTTTTGATTCGTTGTAATTTACGATGAAAAAATTTTCGGCATATACCAAGCTGGCAACAATGTCATGCAAATTTTTATATAGTACCGATGATATGTGTTCGGAATACACGAGATTACTAATATCGAAAAGTGCTTTTTGGAGCATTTGCGATTTCACAAGTTGTTTTTCCAAAGCATGAAGATATAATTTTTCCAATAAAGATTTAATTCGAATGCCTGCATGTTTAAGCAACTCTCGTACCTCTGAGTTGCCATTTAGTACTGATGCTGGTGCATTTGTTAGCTTTAGAATGAAATTAAATTCAGGCTCTCGCACTAGAATGCAGGCATCTTCAGATTCAGGCGTAACTGTATTTTGATCCTGATTTTCGAACAGCAAAGATTGCGTTGCGTTAAACTTTGGGTAGGCATATGCATCGGCTACGCCATCATAATTTTTAAGGTGCCAAATGCACTGTGGCTGCGCTGAGATTTCGGCACCAACAAAAAATGCACATAGCATTTCAGCTATTTTCGATATGTCGTTTGCGCTATCAAGTGCTTGATAAAAAAGCATTTTGTCTTGCTTATAAGGCGACATTTGTGCGGTACTCCAGGGTCTTTATCGATTTTAGCAGTAAAGTAATTGAATACGCTAGGTATTACAACGATGCGCAAACGAAAGGCGCGCGTTATCATAGCCTACTGACTAATGGAGACACTAATGAGCTTCCCAATGATCCGCCCGCGCCGTATGCGTTATGCCGATTTTTCTCGCCGCTTGCTGCGCGAAAATTTGCTTAGTGTTAATGACTTAATTCTTCCGGTGTTTGTGCATGAGTTAACGCACAGCAGCGCAGTGGCTTCGATGCCCGGCGTGGAGCGCTTGTCGATGGAAGATTTATTGCGAAAAGCCGAGCAAGCGGTGTTGGCAGGAATTCCCGCAATGGTGTTGTTTCCAGTGACCGCACCGGATGCAAAATCTTT
>JAYTOD010000115.1:0-2399 GCA_043747995.1 Arenimonas sp. | reverse complement strand
TTCTTGGTTTCCACAAAATTGCCAATATGCACACCTTCACTTAATTCAGTACCCGGCCGCAAACGCGCGAATGGCCCGAGCGTACAATTAGCCTGTGCCACAACGCCGTCCAAATCGCAATGTGCTTGAACTAGCGTTCCAGCACCTAATTCAACATTTTTTAAACGGCAAAATGGCCCGATTTTTACACCATCGTGCAAAACCACTTTACCTTCAAAAACCACACTAACATCAATTTCCACATCACGCCCTGCAATGAGTTCGCCACGCACATCTAAGCGTGCTGGGTCGGCTAAGCGCACGCCTTGCAGCATTAGCATGTTGGCAATTCGCTGTTGAAAGCAGCGCTCAAGCGTGGCCAGCTGCACCGCATCATTGGCGCCATCGGCTTCGCCTTGCACTAAACACGCTGAAATCTTGGCAGGCGTATTATCTTGTGCAGCCATAGCGAAAATATCGGTTAAGTAATATTCGCCTTGTGCATTGCTATTACCCAATTTCGACAACCACACGTTGAGTTGCTTGGCGTTGGCGGTGATCACGCCGGTATTGATTTGCTTGATGGCTTTTTGTGATTCATTCGCGTCTTTTTGCTCAACAATGGCTTGCACAAAACCCTGCTGATCTGAAACTACCCGGCCATAGCCCGTTGGATCGTCCATGCTTTCCACTAATACGGCCGTGCCATTGCCTGCTGTGGCTAATAAATGCACTAAGGTTTGCTCGGTAATCAGCGGCACATCGGCATACAACACCAATACGCGTGCATCATCGGGTACTTGCGGCATCGCTTGTTGCACGGCATGGCCGGTGCCGAGCTGCTCTGTTTGTTCAGCCCAATGCAAATCGCTGTGTTTGGCAAATGCAGTGCGTACCACATCGCCAGCGTGGCCAAACACCACATGAATGCCAGCAGCCTGCAGTTTCCTGGCTGAATCGATGACATGCCCCAGCATAGACTTGCCAGCTATGTGCTGCAACACTTTCGGGCGTACGGACTTCATCCGTTTACCTTCGCCGGCGGCTAAAATAATCACGTGCAAAGGCTGTGACATGCGATCTCCTTAAGCCTCTATTATGCCTCAGCCTTACATATCTGAATACCCGACATTTACTGCTAAAAAAACCGGCCTAAGCCGGTTTTTTGATTAGTGCTTAAGATTCTTGCGAAGTCGATCAAGCGCTTGCAGCTGCGCCATAGCTTCCGCAAGTTTGGTTTGCGCTTCTGCAATTTCCATCACTTCGCTACGATTAGCCAAAATACGTTCGGCTTCTTCTTTTGCTTGCTTGGCTTTCACTCCATCTAAATCAGCCGCGCGAACAGCGGTATCGGCCAATACCGAAACCAATTGTGGCTGAACTTCTAGGATGCCGCCGGACACATAGAACTCCACATTCTCGCCATTTTCCAAAGTAATGCGCACAAAACCTGGCTTAATACGAGTGATTAACGGCGCATGCTGCGGCGCAATGCCGAGCTCACCCATTTCACCCGTTACCACTACCATTTTCACCGAACCGCTGAAAATATCTTTCTCGGCACTGGCGATGTCGCAACGAATTGTCGATGTCATACGCTTTTTTCCGTTGGTGCGCCAAGGCGCACCTTACAAATCATTCATTCATAGTGCGCCGAAGCACACCCACCATTACGCTTTTTCGGTCAACTTTTTAGCTTTCTCGATGGCTTCTTCAATACCGCCAACCATATAGAAAGCCTGCTCTGGCAAATGATCGCATTCGCCATCACAAATCATTTTGAAACCACGAATAGTTTCTTTCAAGGTGACGTATTTACCCGGCGAACCTGTGAACACTTCCGCCACATGGAAAGGTTGCGAGAAGAAACGCTCAATTTTACGAGCGCGTGACACAGCTTGCTTATCTTCTTCCGACAATTCATCCATACCCAGAATGGCGATGATATCTTTCAATTCTTTGTACTTTTGCAAGGTTGACTGCACGCGGCGTGCGGTGTCGTAATGCTCGTTACCAATAACGTTTGGATCAAGCTGACGCGAGGTTGAATCGAGCGGATCAACCGCTGGATAAATACCCAAAGACGCGATGTTACGTGACAACACAACCGTTGCATCCAAGTGGGCAAAGGTGGTGGCAGGCGACGGATCGGTTAAGTCATCGGCTGGCACATAAACGGCCTGAATCGATGTAATCGAACCAGTTTTAGTTGACGTGATGCGCTCTTGCAAAACGCCCATTTCTTCGGCCAAGGTTGGCTGATAGCCCACGGCTGAAGGCATACGGCCTAACAACGCAGAAACTTCAGTACCGGCCAAGGTGTAACGGTAAATGTTGTCAACGAAGAACAAGATGTCGCGGCCTTTGCCAGTTGCAGGATCGATATCATCACGGAAGTACTCGGCCATGGTTAAGCCAGT
>JAYTOD010000114.1:0-10945 GCA_043747995.1 Arenimonas sp. | reverse complement strand
GCAAGCTGCTTGAGTAGCTTATCAACGGGTAATCCAACAATTTTTGCCAACGATCCTACGGTAACTTCTGACATGGAGATGTCGATCCTTAATTTTTATGCTGCAAACAGCGCAACGAGTGTTCTTGCAAAACTCAATTCGATTGTTCTAAACGTGCAATTTCAGTGGCGCGCGCCGCTAAAATTAATGCTGATGCCAGTTCAATGCCCATATCATCGATATCAGAAATTTCATCAGCAGCTAATTCAGCCAATTCATCTTGGGTTGAAATACCACGCGCTGCTAGGGCATATGCAATACTTTCATCCATGCCTGGTAAATCCAATAAATCTTGAGTTGGCTTGTGTTCTTCAATCACTTCTTCTGCGGCCAATGCTTCATTTAACAAAGCATCGCGAGCACGGGCACGTAATTCTTCAACGATGTCTTCATCGAAACCTTCAATCGCCAATAATTCAGCTGCAGGCACATAGGCAATTTCTTCAACAGTGTTAAAGCCTTCGGAAACCAAAATGCCAGCAATTTCTTCATCCACTTCAAGCTTTTGGACAAACACAGCGCGCGCGGCAGCTTGTTCGGCATCACTTTTAGCGGCGACTTGGTCTTGGGTCATCACATTGAGCTGCCAGCCGGTTAAGCGGCTTGCAAGACGAACATTCTGCCCGCCTTTACCAATTGCTTGCGCTAATTTATCTTCAGCAACGGCAATATCCATTGAATGTTTTTCTTCATCAACGATGATTGACTGTACTTCTGCGGGAGCCATGGCATTGATCACGAACTGCGCTGGATTATCCGACCACAACACGATGTCAACACGTTCACCATTCAATTCATTGGAAACCGCTTGAACACGTGAACCGCGCATACCGATACAGGCGCCAATAGGATCAGTACGGTGATCGTGTGCCAGTACGGCAATTTTGGCTCTATCGCCTGGGTCTCGGGCAGCGCCTTTAATTTCAACTAAGCCTTGGCCCACTTCAGGCACTTCCAGCTTAAACAATTCAATCATAAACTCTGGTGCAATTCGGGAAATGATTAATTGCGGGCCACGTGTTTCAGCGCGCGTTTCGGCTAAGTAGCCACGCACGCGATCGCCTGGGCGCAAAACATCGCGCGGAATCGATTTATCTTTTGGAATAATTGCTTCCGCATTGCCACCTAAATCAACGAATACATTGCCACGCTCTGCGCGTTTAACAACACCGTTAACTAAGTCACCCACACGATCCTGCCATTGTTCAAGCACTAAGGCACGCTCAGCTTCACGCACTCGCTGCACAATCACTTGCTTTGCGGCTTGCGCGGCAATACGGCCAAATTCTGGGTTATCAACTTGCTGCTCGATGAATTCACCGACTTCAATGCCTTCTTGTTCGTCAATGGCGTCCATCAAGCGCAACATACGATCGGGCGATTCCATAACCACATCATCGGCCACAACTTCCCAACGGCGATAGGTTAAGTACGTACCATCTTTAGGATTGATAGCAACTCGAATAGTTACATCTTCATCGTGGTAGCGCTTTTTAGCAGCCGATGCCAAGGCCGATTCCATCGCTTGCACAATAACTTGACGTTCAACGCCCTTTTCGTTTGCTACCGCTTCCATGACCAATAATAATTCTTTACTCACGATCCACTCCGTATTCTTCGGCTATGCCGAAATTATTGCTTGTTAGGCGCTGTATTCTTGCGCCCGCCTTTAGGTGTTGCCACCAAGCCCAATGCCTCATAATCTGGCACCAACCTGGCTTTATCCATATTGTTAATTGCTACGATAAATACTTTGCCATCGACTAGCAAGTTTACTGAATCGGCATTCACCGATTGAATAACGCCTTGAATCCGGCGACGACCATCTTGCGGCAAGCTTAAGCTAACTTTAGCTTGTTCGCCAATCCATTTTGCAAACTGCGCTGCGCTGAACAATGGCCTATCAATACCTGGCGAGGATACTTCCAAGGTATATTCCGACGCTATGGGGTCGGAAATGTCTAAATTGGCAGATATCTCGCGGCTTACCGCTTCGCAATCTTCAATAGCAACTAAACGCTCGGGAGCATCAATATAAATACGCAGCAAGGTATTGCCAGCAGACGGTGAAAACTCAATGCCCAGCAACTCAAGCCCCAAACTAATCACAGTTGGCTCAAGCAGTTCTTTCAGTTCTAAGGCTTTTCCGGTCATTGCCATCTTGCATTATCCTCAAGCGCTGTATAAATTTAGCTCACAAAAAAGGGCCTATTGGCCCTCTTCCGGTACTTCCTAGTTCCGGCGTTTAGAGGCTTAAAGCACCCTAAACTAGCCTATGCAACCTGCCAAAGCCTACTGCGTTGCAACTGGTAGCGGGGGCAGGATTTGAACCTACGACCTTCGGGTTATGAGCCCGACGAGCTGCCAGACTGCTCCACCCCGCATCAGAGATTGAATATTATAGCTGAGTTGGCTAAGGACTTACAAGCACAATATGCTTATGCTGAAAACGCCTTGATGCACCACGCCAAAATACCGTTGGAGAACACCCCTAATACCAGCAATGCCAGTGCGTTGATGGCGAAGGCGGCGCGCAAATGGTTGTCGGAACTGATTTCAACAACATCGGTTTCCGGTTTTTCAAAAAACATCACACGAATCAGTTTTAGATAATAGAAAGCGCCGATTACTGCACAAACCACCGCCCAAATGGCCAACCATTGATAACCACCCTGCAATGCCGCCATTATCACTTGCAATTTGGCGAAGAAGCCAAGAAATGGCGGAATGCCCGCCAAGGATGCAATAACAAATAAAATCAAAAAGGCATAGCCCGGGCTTTTAAGCCAAAGGCCATTGAAATCGCTTATTTCACCGGCATCAAAACCACTTTTACTAATCAAAATAATACTACCAAAGGCGGCCACCGCCATAATACTGTAGCTAATCGCATAAAACATCGATGCAGCATAGCCAGCGGAATCGGCACTGAGCAAGCCAAGCAATAAAAATCCCACGTGTGAAATGGTTGAATACGCCAGCAGCCGTTTGAAATTGGTTTGCACTAAGGCCATTAAATTACCTAACAACAAAGACAACGCCGAAAGCCCGGCCACCAAGGGAATCCAATCAACCGATGTTGCACCCGCTGCGGATTCGAGCAATCGATATGCCATTGCAAATACCGCTAATTTAGGCGCAGAACTGATAAAAGCCGTGACCGCGGTTGGTGCGCCTTGATAAACATCAGGCAGCCACATATGAAAAGGTGCAGCGCCAAATTTAAAGGCAATACCGGCCAAGACAAACACCACCCCTAGCTTGAACATATAGGGAGAACTGGTTTGCGAAGCCGCTGCATAAATAGCATCGAATTGTAGGCTACCAGTTGCTCCATACAACATCGACATGCCATAGAGCAACAAGCCAGAAGCAATAGCGCCCAAGATAAAATATTTCATCGCCGCTTCAGAGGCTACGGGGTTATCACGATCAAAGCCCACTAAACCATATGAGCTTAACGCCAAAAGCTCTAAACCAAGATACAACACGGTAAGATTACCGGCTGAAATCATCAACATCATGCCGAGCACCGCGAACAGACACAATACATAGAATTCAGACTTAAATAAACCGCGATTAATCAGATAAGGCTTAGCGTACACAAAGGCAAATGCAGTGACGCAGTACACTGCTATTTTAAGCACATCGCTAGCCACATCGCGCACAAACATGTCAGAAAATGCAGTACTGGTCATCGAGACCATATCGCGTATTGTTAACAAAACAGCAGCGAGCAACACAGCAATAGCTAAGAAGTGAATCAATGCGCGACGTTTGCTATCAATAAATAAATCAGCCATCAATAAAACAAAGGCTGAAGCACAGATAAACAATTCCGGCAAAATAGTATGCAAGTCCACAACTGAAAATACTGGAAGTATCATGAACGATTCCTCAAAGCTTGGATTGCATTAAATGATTAACTAAAGCGCTAATAGGCGCATCCATTAAATCGATTAACGGTTTTGGATAAATACCTACGGTTAAAACGCCAACTGCGAATAAGCCCAACATCCACGCTTCACGTGTCGTAATGTCGGTTAGTTCAGCAACATGGTGATTTGCAATGTCGCCGAATACCACGCGCTTAACCATCCATAAGGTATAAGCAGCGCCAAGAATCAAGGTGAATGCAGCGAAGAATGCAATCAAAGGATGTGCTTGGAAACTGGCGATGATAATCATGAATTCGCCCACAAAGCCGCTAGTACCTGGAAGCCCAGCATTAGCCATCGCAAAAAATACAAAGAAGCCAGCAAACCACGGCATGGTGTTTATTACCCCACCATAATCTTTAATCATCCGGCTATGCATACGATCGTAAAGCACGCCAACGCAACTAAACATCGCACCTGAAATAAAGCCATGCGAAATCATTTGCACCATACCGCCCTGTAAACTTAAGCGTGCCGCGTCTAAATTGCCATCTGTGCGTACTAAAGAAAACACGATGAACGTTGCTAAAGTCACGAAGCCCATATGTGCAATCGATGAATAGGCAATTAGCTTTTTCATATCTTCCTGCACCAGCGCCACAAAGCCGATGTACACAACAGCCAACAATGACAACACAATAATCAGCCACGCCCACTCGCTTGATGCATCGGGCACAATCGGTAAACTGAAACGTAGGAATCCGTAGCCACCGATTTTTAACATGATGGCCGCCAGAATCACTGAGCCGCCGGTAGGCGCTTCAACGTGTGCATCAGGAAGCCATGTGTGCACCGGAACCATCGGCACTTTCACCGAGAAAGCCGCCAAGAACGCGAAAAATAACCACATTTGTTCTTGCCCATCCAAGGGCAATTTCGCCCAAACCGAAAGCTCAAAACTGCCTGATTTTAGGTATAAGTAAATCAAGCCAATCAACATGAATACCGAACCAAGGAATGTGTATAGGAAAAATTTAATGCTGGCATAAATTCGACGCGGGCCACCCCAAATGCCGATGATAAGGAACATCGGAATGAGCATGCCTTCGAAGAAGATGTAAAACAAAATGGCATCCAACGATGAAAACACACCGATCATCAAACCTTCAAGCACCAACATGGCAGCAAAATATTGCTGTACGCGCGTATCAATGGAATTCCACGAGCCCAATAGCACCAATACACTGGTAAATGTGGTTAACATTATCAAGGCAACTGAAATGCCATCCACACCCAAATGGTAATTGATGTTGAAGCCAGGCAGCCATGCCAACAACTCGGTGAATTGCATATCCGCCGAACTCTGATCTAAGCCCATAAATAATTGCAAGCTTAATGCCAAGCTGGCAATAGCCACGCCGATGGCAAACAGTTTGGCAGCGCCCGATCGACGGTCGCCAAATAAAAACGTGATTACGCCGCCCAAAATAGGCAGCCAAATCAGTGTACTCAGTAGTGGTAAATTAGCGCCCATGCAAAATCCCTTAATCCTTATTGAGGCAACACGCGAGCTATCATCGCCATCATGACAATCAAGCCGAGAATCATCGCAAACGCGTAGGTGTATAAGCGCCCCGTTTGCATGCCGCGTATCATTCGCGAAATACGCCCGATTAGATTTGCGCTGCCATTAACCATGACGCCATCGATTAAACCCGCGTCAATTACATGCCAAGCTTTTTTACCTAAAGCAATACCGCCACCTGCGAAGCCTTTAATCCATAAATCGTCAAAGCCATATTTATTCTCAAGCACGCGGATTGGCAATGCGAAAATTTTCTGCGCGCGTTCAGCCACCGTGATGTTATACAGATAAATATAAGTGGCTAATGCAAACCCGGAAAACGCCAAGATAAACGGCCACTGCGTTAAACCATGTACCGCAAAAGCAAATGGACCATGGAATTCTTCGCCCAAGATTTTAATCACATCATGCTCTGGCAATACCATAATAGTGCCGGCGAAGAAGTCTCCGAATAGCATCGGGCCAATAGTGAAGAAGCCAATAAATACCGAAGGAATCGCAAGCAAAATTAAAGGAATAGTAACCACCCAAGGCGACTCATGCGGCAATCCAGCGTGGCCATGATCATCATGTGAATCATGCGCATCGTGTGCATTATGCAAGTCGTTACCATGAATTTCATGCGCCTCAACAGCTACTGGTGCAGTATGAGCATGCCCAGTACTGGTATCAAAGCGTTCCTTGCCGTGGAAAGTCATGTACAACAAACGGAAGCTGTAGAAGCTAGTTACGAACACACCAATCAACACCGCCCAATAGGCATAAGTGTTCACCCAATTGCCGTTATGTGCGGCGTGTTGCGCTGCTTCAATAATGGTGTCTTTGGAATAGAAGCCAGACAAGAACGGTGTGCCAACCAAAGCCAGCGTGCCAATTAAACTGGTCCAGTAGGTGATCGGCATATATTTTTTCAAGCCACCCATTTTGCGCATGTCTTGCTCGTGATGCATACCAATGATCACCGAGCCGGCAGCAAGGAACAATAAAGCTTTGAAGAATGCATGGGTCATTAAATGATAGACCGCTGCAGAGTATGCGGATACACCTAGCGCAACGGTCATGTAGCCTAATTGCGAAAGCGTTGAATATGCCACAACGCGCTTCACATCGTTTTGAATGATGCCGATAAAGCCCATAAATAATGCTGTGGTTGCACCGATGAACAACACGAAACTGAGCGCTGTTGGACTGAGCTCAAAGATTGGCGACATACGCGCCACCATGAAGATACCGGCGGTGACCATGGTTGCTGCGTGAATCAAAGCAGAGATTGGCGTAGGACCTTCCATCGAATCTGGCAACCAAACATGCAAGGGCACTTGTGCCGATTTGCCCATTGCGCCGATAAATAGGCTGATAGCAATAAAGGTTACCGCTGATACACTCCATGCAGCAACGCTTAAACCCAGAAAACTAAACGCTGGAATTAGCTCAATACTAGCTTGTGCAACACCAGATATCATATTAAAAGTTTCGACATAATCCAAGCTGCCGGTGAAGTAAACCACGCCACAAATGCCGAGTAGAAATCCGAAATCACCGACTCGATTAACTAAAAAAGCTTTAAGATTGGCAAAAATGGCGCTTGGACGTTTGTACCAAAAACCGATTAATAAATACGATACCAAACCAACAGCTTCCCAGCCAAAGAACAACTGCAGGAAATTATTACTCATTACCAGCATCAGCATTGAAAAAGTGAACAAAGAAATATAACTAAAGAAACGCTGATAACCAGGATCATCTTGCATATAACCGATGGTGTACACATGCACTAATAAGGACACGAAAGTGACAACCACCATCATCATCGCAGTAAGTTTATCAACCATGAAACCAACATGCGCTGAGAAACGGCCAATTTCAAACACGCTATAGATATTTTGATTGAGCGGCAAGGCATTTTCGTACAACAACTGGCCCAATACATAAAACGACAATACACAGCTTATTAGCACTAATGCAATGGTGATGAAATGCGCGCCTGCTCGTCCGATTTGCCGCCCGAATAAGCCGGCCAGAATAGAACCCAATAACGGTGCCAGTGCAATGATTAAAAGCATTGGCAGAGATAGCATGGTTTGCTCTATTAGCATTGCATCAACCCTTCAAGGTATCTAGTTCAGCCACATTAATGCTGCGGCGATTACGGAATAAAGTCACTAAAATGGCAAGCCCGATTGCCGCTTCAGCAGCCGCTACAGTCAAGATGAAGAATACGAAAATCTGGCCATCAACATTGCCGAGAAAACGCGAAAATGCCACGAAATTTACATTCACTGATAGCAACATTAATTCGATACACATCAATAGCAAAATGATATTTTTGCGATTGATGATGATGCCAGCAATGCTCAGCGAAAATAATGCCGCCGCAAAAACTAAATAATGTTCGAGAGTAATCATGTTATTTACTCTCCGGCGTTTTGGGCTTTGTTACCGCGGGCATTTTTATCAAGCGCACACGATCAGACGCGCGAACCAATACCTGCTGGCTAGGATTCTGCGTCTTAGTGCCTGCGCGGCGACGCAATGTAAGTAATACCGCAACCACAATAGCGACCGTTAAGATCACTGCCGCAATTTCAAATGGCAACATGAAACGGGTAAACAAGGATTCTGCAATCCAGTGCAAGTTGCTAACATTTTTTAGCAAGGCTGGATCTTGGCTTGGCAAGGCACTCTGCGTGGATCCGCCAGCATTAGCCAACAAAACGATTTCTAAAAACATCACCGTGGCTACAATGATAGCTACAGGGAAATGCTTGATAAAACCTTCGCGTTTTGGCGCGCCATGCACATCAAGCATCATCACTACGAACAAGAATAAAATCATCACCGCGCCGATATACACCAGCACCAGCACAATGCCAAGGAACTCAGCTTGCAATAGCAACCATAAACATGCCGTTGAGAAAAAAGTTAGCACCAAGCTCAATACCGAATGCATCGGATTTTTGAAGCTAATAACCGCAATGGCGGAAGACAAGGCAACTGCTGCGAATACATAAAAAGCGATTAATTCAAAAAGCATGCCATGTTCCCCTATCGAAACGCCGCATCTGCGGCCCGACGATTTGCAATTTCAGCTTCGAAGCGATCACCAATAGCTAACAACTGGGCTTTATTAACAACATTCTCGCCACGATTTTCAAAATGGTATTCATGGATATGGGTTTCCACGATTGAATCGACTGGACAGCTTTCTTCGCAGAAGCCGCAGAAAATGCATTTGAATAAATCGATGTCGTAGCGTGTGGTACGGCGCTGGCCATCTTCACGCGGGGCGGAATCAATAGTAATTGCTAAAGCCGGACACACCGCTTCGCACAACTTGCAAGCAATACAACGTTCTTCGCCATTTGGGTAGCGACGCAATGCATGCAAGCCACGAAAACGAGCCGACTGTGGGAATTTTTCGAATGGGTAATTGACGTTGTATTTTGGCTTGAACATATAACCAAATGTCAAAGCCAAACCTTTAATGAATTCAATCAGCATCAAGCTTTTAAGGTAATTGAAAATACGGATCATTTGGCCTTATGCTCCTAAAATAAACCAGTTGTTATAGGCCGCCACAGCGGTGACAAAAATCCACGCAATGGAAATAGGAATAAATACTTTCCAACCCAAACGCATGATTTGATCATAGCGATAGCGCGGAAAACTGGCCCTGAACCAGACGAAACAAAAAGCGAAGAACAAGGCTTTTAAGAATAACCACCATACACCTGGCGCGGCCAATGGCCCATTTAACCAGCCTTGGAAAGGTGACAACCAGCCACCCATAAACAACAGTGCGGTGAGGAAACTCACTAAAATCATGTTGGCGTATTCAGCCAAGAAGAATATTGCGAAGGCCGAGCCAGAATATTCCACATGAAAGCCGGCCACAATTTCGGACTCACCTTCAGCCACATCGAATGGTGCGCGATTGGTTTCTGCGGTGCCCGAAATGAAATACACCAAAAACAATGGGAACAAAGGCACGAAGAAAAATTCAAGGAAGCCGGCATCGCCCGCTTGCGCGTTAACAATTGCAGTCAAGTTCATGCTACCAGCAGCCACCAATACACCAACCAAGGCAAAACCCATAGCAATTTCATAACTGATAACTTGCGATGCGGCGCGCAATGCACCCATCACCGCATACTTGGAGTTAGACGCCCAGCCGCCAAGGATGATGCCGTACACGCCCATAGAAGTAAGTGCTAACAACATCAATACACCGGCGTTGATATTCGACAATACCAATGGGCCAGTGTCGTTTTCACCGAACGGAATCAAGGCCCAAGCAGCGAATGCCGGAGCCAAGGCAATCAGCGGTGCGAGGCGATACAAATACGGGCTGGCTTTATCGGGCGTAATCAATTCTTTGAATAACATTTTGAATACATCGGCGAAGGCTTGAATTACACCAATACCGAACACCCCACCAATATACTGTGGCCCTTGGCGAACGTGCATCCAACCAATAATTTTTCGTTCAAATAATGTATAAAATGCCACCGAAATAATCAGCGGCATCATCACCACTAATATTTTCAACAACATCCATAGGAAGGTGCCGAAATAACCAAATTGCAGTAAGAATTCGCGAATGATGTCAATCACAAAACAGCCCTCACAATGGCAAGCGTGGATGTTTGCGACAACGGCGCAGTGGCTGCATAGTTTGACTCAATCCATGCGCAGGATTCGGCGATGCTAGATGACACACATACAGGCAAAGCGGCTGAGCCAGTGCCATCACCAATCATTGCCATTTGCCCGGAGGCTAAGTCCATTTTCTGCGCATCATTGGGATGCAAAACAAGCTGCGCACCGAGTGTCAGTGGATGTGCTTGCAATGCACCTGCACGCTTACTGATGGCATCAACACGATATATAGGTGAGCTACTGATCCGTTCAAAACCATCTCCTGATTCAGCGATAACAGCTAAGCCATAGCCAGACTTTACATCTGACTTTTTAAACTTGGCACGAAGCTGGGTGATATCGGTAAAGCCCAATTCAGGCAGTTGGCATTGATCATACAATGCGCGCACAACACGCCAACCGCTTTGCGCTGCGCCTGGCAGCTTGCCAGCCACTTCAGCCAGCTGATCTACGCCATTCAAATTGGTTAAAGTGCCCTGCACTTCCGGCAATAAACCAATCGGCAAAATAATGTCAGCGAGTTCTTTAAGTTGCTCGGTAACAAATGCAGAACAGGCAATTACTTTCGCATTTAATAAGGCTTTTGTAGCGCGCGTTGTTTCTGCAAAATCAAATTGCGGCTCAATGCCGAACAACAGCATGGTTTGCAAAGAACCATCCAACATCGCTGATGCATCTTTTCCACCAACACCTGGCAACACGCCATGCTGAGCCAAACCAAGCGCATTAGCACCTTGCGGAATTCGGCATAACTTCACTTTTCCAGCGCTTCGCAAAGCATTGG
>JAYTOD010000113.1:0-4131 GCA_043747995.1 Arenimonas sp. | reverse complement strand
GGCATGCCGGTTGCATCCACAATCCGGCGCGCATCAATCAATACATCCTCCATTGAACTGATGCCAAGATCGGGCATGCCGAGTGAATTTGCCGCAACGCCACCGCCGGATAAATATAAGGCTTTATAGCCAACACGTTTAGCCATTAATCCGGCATATGCGTTGATAGCACCCATAATTTGTAAAGGTGTTTCTTCGTTGAGTGCTGCACGAAATTGTTGTCCGGGAGAAATCATATGCATGGCTCTCGTTTATGACGGGCTTAAAAACCATAAGGCGCGCCGAGGCACGCCCTATGTATGCTTTGATTACAGCAAGTGCGCTACACCAGCTTGTTCTTCTTGTAATTCTTTCAGTGTTTTATCGATACACGCTTGGCTAAACTCATCAACCGGCAAATCCTGCACTACCGTATATTCACCGTTTTCGCAGGTTACAGCGAAACCGAACATTGTGTCTTGCGGAATACCGTACTGGCCATCCGAGGGAATGCCCATGGTGACCCATTTACCATGGGTGCCGAGCGTCCAATCACGCATATGGTCAATCGCCGCATTGGCGGCAGAGGCAGCCGAGGATACGCCGCGCGCTTCAATAATTGCAGCGCCACGTTTGCCAACAGTTGGCAAAAATGTATTGGCGTTCCAGTCGTGATCGTTAATCATGTCTTTCACGCTTTCACCGTTAATGGTAGCAAAACGGTAATCAGGATACATAGTTGGCGAATGATTGCCCCACACCACTAAGTTTTCAATATTGGCTACAGCTTTGCCAGTTTTAGAAGCCAGCTGACTGAGTGCCCGATTGTGATCCAAGCGCAACATGGCTGTGAAGTTTTTACGCGGCAAATCTGGCGCGCTTTTCATCGCAATCCAGGCATTGGTATTGGCCGGATTGCCGACGACTAACACTTTAACATTACGGCTAGCCACAGCATTCAGCGCTTTGCCTTGCGCAGTAAAAATTTGCGCATTCACCGCAAGCAGTTCGGCACGCTCCATACCTGGGCCACGCGGACGCGAACCAATCAATAAAGCATAATCGACATCTTTAAAAGCAGTCATTGGATCGCCGTGCGCTTCCATGCCCACCAGCAATGGGAATGCGCAATCTTGCAATTCCATCATCACACCTTTTAGTGCTTTTTGCGGGCCTTCAACTGGTACTTCCAACAACTGCAAAATCACTGGCTGGTCTTTACCCAACATCTCGCCTGAGGCAATACGGAAAAGAATAGCGTATCCAATTTGGCCGGCAGCGCCGGTTACCGCAACACGAACAGGAGCTTTCATAAATTTATTCCAATAGTTAAGTTAATTTAGTTAAGTTAATTCAGCAAAAAATTCAACAAAGCGCTTCAAGCCTTCTGGCAATTGCGCGCTTGGGCACGTATAAGAAATGCGTAATGATTTCGGCTCACCAAATGCCGAACCCGGCACGCAAGCAACACCTTTGGCATCAAGCAAGGCGTTGCAGAAATCCACATCATTGGCAATCAATGTGCCGTTGTGGGATTTACCAAACGCGCATGAAATATCCGGGAACACATAAAATGCACCTTGTGGCCGCGGGCAGATTAATCCGGGAATAGAATTCATGGCATCCATCACTACATTGCGCTTACCTTCAAATTCTTTATTCTTTTGTATTGGCACGTCTTGCGGGCCGCTGAGTGCGGCAACAGCGGCGGCCGTAATCACTTCTGGAATATTAGTGATGTGATTGGAGTTTAAGGTTGTGACTGCCTTCGCAACCGCTTCCGGCGCTGCAATGAAACCAACCCGCCAGCCCGGCATGCCGTAAGTTTTTGATAATGAATCAACAAAAATTAGACGCTCACGTAAGCTGGGCTGGGTATCCATAAAGTTGTGATAGCCCAAACCATCAAACACCATCCGGTGATAGATGTCGTCGGCAATAATCCACGTATCTGGGTAATTCACCAACACAGCGGCTAAAGCGGCTACTTCATCTTTGCTATACACCATGCCGGTTGGGTTGTTCGGATTATTAAACAAAAACACTTTCGGTTTTTGCTTAAGCACTGCATCTAATTGTGCTGGTGTGATTTTATAATTTTGACTAGCAGGACAGACTAAATGTAATGCTTTTGCATTTAGAATATCGGCGATGTCTTGGTAGGTGGTCCAATACGGTACCGCAAAAGCAATACTATCGCCTTCATCCAATAAGACTTCAGCTAGGTTATATAAAATATGCTTGGCGCCAATACCAGTTGAAATATTGGCACGGCTATAACCGTTAAGGCCAGCACGTTCTATATGGCCGAGGAAGGCATCCAACAAAGTATCTGCGCCGCGGTTGGAGCCGTATTGGCCGGAATCTTTAGCCAATGAATCAGCTGCCGCTTTATATACGTGCGGACCAGGTAAAAAATTCGGTACGCCAATAGAAAAACTGATGATATCGCGTCCACTTGCCTTTAATGCTTTGGCTTTTTCGGCAACAGCCATAATGGCTGAAGGTTTAGCGCGACCAATGCGCTGAGCTAATTGCGGCATGGAAATCCTCTAATGCAAATATTTGAGACGCTTATAATACCACGCTGACTAAAATGAAATGGGCGCCGAAGCGCCCAAACTAATTTCAATAATAAAGCCGATTAAGCGCCTAAAATAGCATTCCATTGCGTGATGCGTTCTGCTTGGCTTGCCAATAGTGACGAGGCATCGCCTTCGATCACTATGCTTTGAATTACATCGCCTTGGCGAACCGCATCAACCACTGCTTGATCGGTCATATCAAGCACTTCACCAAATACCGTATGCTTGCCATCTAGCCATGAGGTGGCTTCATGAGTAATGAAGAACTGGCTGCCATTGGTGCCTGGGCCGGCATTAGCCATCGACAACATACCCGGCTTGCTATGACGCGCTTCATCGCAGCATTCGTCTTCAAATTTATAGCCTGGGCCACCATTGCCAACACCATTTGGGCAGCCGCCTTGAACCATGAAATTTGGAATAACACGGTGGAAATTTAAACCATTGTAATAGCCGCGTTGGACTAAATTAACGAAGTTAGCAACGGTTACCGGCGCTTTATCGGCAAACAGTTTCAAACGAATTGGACCGCGGTCGGTGCTGAATACGGCGATTAAATCGGACATGTAAGGCTCCAAAATCAATGAATGTGGGTTGAATAGCATGCCATAAATCGCCTTAATCTGCCTTAACAGGTTATAATATTCGGCTTACTTACTCTCCCCAATGCCTAATCTTGGCATCTATTCTCTATGTCTATTGAAAAATTACGCAATATCGCCATCGTCGCACACGTTGATCACGGTAAAACCACTCTAGTCGATTGCTTGCTTAAGCAGTCCGGTACATTCAACGAACGCATGGTTACCACCGAGCGGATGATGGACAGCAATGACCAAGAAAAAGAGCGTGGTATCACGATTCTTTCCAAGAACACCGCCATCAACTGGAATGGTAATCGCATCAATATCGTCGATACCCCAGGCCATGCCGATTTCGGCGGCGAAGTGGAACGCGTGTTGTCGATGGTCGATTCGGTATTGATTTTGGTTGATGCGATGGATGGCCCGATGCCGCAAACTCGTTTCGTTACCCAAAAAGCGTTTGCGATGGGCTTCAATCCAATCGTGGTGGTCAATAAAATTGATCGCCCAGGTGCGCGCCCAGATTGGGTTATCGACCAAGTATTCGACCTGTTCGACAAACTCGGCGCAACCAACGAGCAGTTAGACTTCCCTATCGTTTACGCCTCGGCGTTGCACGGTTATGCAAGCCTTGACGATTCAGCGCGCGATGGCGACATGACTCCGCTGTATGAAGCGATTATGAAGCACGTGCCTATGCCGACTGTTGATCCAGACGGCGCGTTCCAAATGCGCGTTAGCCAGCTTGACTACAACAACTTCGTTGGCTTGATTGGCGTTGGCCGTATTCAGCGCGGTAAAGTGCGTACTAATATGCAGGTCAGCGTGGTTGATCGCGAAGGTAAAAAGCGCCAAGGTAAAGTCTTGCAAGTGCTCGGCTTTATGGGCTTAGAGCGCATTGAAGTATCGGAAGCAGAAGCCGGCGACATCGTTGCTATTTCTGGCGTTGCTGATCTCAGCATCTCTGACACCATCTGCGCATT
>JAYTOD010000112.1:0-1565 GCA_043747995.1 Arenimonas sp. | reverse complement strand
TGGTGGTGTATGCGGTTATTGCCGTATTTATCTTCATTGCGCAATTTATGCCGTGGATAGATCCGCAGCGTTTGGGCGCTGTTAGCCTGAAGCCGTTTGTGTGGGCATTTGCGGTTTACGTGATTCCGAACGTACTTTTTACCGGCGCATTGCTGGCACTTTTTGCAGTCACCACACGCAGTGTGTTGTGGGTTTATATTGGCATTTTAGGCTTTTTGGTATTGTTCGGAATCAGTGGCAGCATAATAGCCAAACTCGATAACGTGTGGCTAGCAGCCCTACTCGACCCCTTCGGCTTACGCGCTTTTAGCCGAACCATTCGCTATTGGTCGGCTGATGAGCGTAACAACGGCTTGCCGGCAATTGCTGGCTATATTTTAGCGAACCGGGCGCTGTGGATTGGCATCTCGTTTATTATTATTGGCGCAGCATTTAAGTTGTTCAAAACCGAACGTGCTGGCACCGGAAAAGCCTGGTTTTCGCGCAAAGCTAAAGCACAAGATGCAGTAGCAAACGTTATAGCTCCCGCTAAAAACACTAGCACCGCAGAAAAAATAAGCCCTGTATCCAACAAGCGTACCGGCTTAGTGCAATTTATTCAGCAGGTTCGATTCGATACCATCGGTGTATTTAAAAGCATTCCATTTTTAGTGATGTTAGCGTTCGGCATGGTGAACTTTATTCCAAGTGCCATCATGGCGCAGAGCATGTTCGAAACACCGATTTATCCAGTCACTTCGCAAATGCTGGAAACCTTAAATGGCAGCTATAGCTGGCTGTTGATTATTATTGCTTTGTTTTATGCCGGTGAATTAATCTGGAAAGAACGCAGTGCCAAGCTTGGCGAAGTGACTGATGCCATGCCAGTGGCAAACTGGCTGCCATTGGCCGCTAAATTTACCGCTTTAGTCTGCGTGGTGCTGTGCTTTCAGGCCTTAGGCGGCGTCACATCGGCGCTCATCCAACTCAGCAAAGGCTACATGCACATTGAACCGATGGTGTATGTGAAAACACTGGCGATCAATTCCATCGCGTTTATTTTGATGGGCGGCTTGGCTTTAGTATTACAAGTGTTCACAAATAATAAATTTGTGGGCTACGGCTTATTGCTGTTGGTGCTTGGCGCACAAATTGCCTTAGGTTTAATGGATTTCACCCACAACTTATACACCTTCGGCAGTGCGCCTAATGCGTCGTATTCAGACATGAATGGCTATGGCCATTTCCTGACTGCGCAATTCTGGTTTCAGGCCTATTGGGCTGTCTTCTTATTGATATTGATGTTATTAGCATCGGCATTTTGGGTGCGCGGGGTATCGCCCACTGGCCGTGAGCGTTTGTTATTAGCGAAGCAACGCCTAAGCGGCAAGACTGGCATGGCATTGGCGGCCTCGGCGTGTGTATTTATTGGCATGGGCAGTTTTATTTTCTATAACACCAATGTGCTGAACGATTACATGACCCCCGACCAACAGCTTGATGTGCAGGCGCGCTATGAAACCGAGCTGAAAAAATATAAAGATCTGCCACAGCCTCGCATTCAGGCCATTGATATGGCCGTTGAC
>JAYTOD010000111.1:0-1956 GCA_043747995.1 Arenimonas sp. | reverse complement strand
TAGTGGCGACTACCCCGGCGTCTGCAAACCATCCGAGGCTGAGCAATGGTTGGCACGCTGCCCAGACCCTAATCTGCTGTTGCGCATTCCCTCTCTCTTGGCTCGTTCAATCGAATACGGAAATACACTATGACCATCGCAACGATCAACACGTGGCACGAAATTGTTCGCACACGCAACCTAAAAGCTTTGGATGCCTTGCTAGCTGATGATGTGGTATTCCATTCGCCCGTTGTGCATACGCCGCAAGTTGGCAAGGCGATTACCATGCAATATTTGTCAGCGGCTTTTTATGTGTTCTTCAATGAAAGCTTTCAATATGTTCGTGAAACCAGCAGCGCGCACGATGCTATTTTAGAATTTACTGTCAATATTGATGGCATTTCGGTGAACGGTGTAGACATGCTGAAATGGAATGATGAAGGTCAGATTATCGAATTTAAAGTGATGATACGGCCACTGAAAGCGATTCAACTCATTCATCAGAAAATGGGCGAAATGCTAGCCGCGAAGAAATAGCTGAATAATCCGCTGTTGCGCCAGCCATGACTAACGGCTCATGCATCTGGCTTTACGCGTGCAGTACACTGTGGCAATACACTCAACGGCAGCCACGCTATGCTCAGCATCAAATCCCTTAGTAAAACCTATAGCAATGGCGTGCGCGCCTTAGATAATGTCAATTTAGACATACCCAATGGCATGTTTGGTTTGCTTGGCCCAAATGGCGCCGGAAAATCTTCATTAATGCGCACCATTGCCACCTTGCAAGAAGCCGATTCCGGCAGTATCACATTCAATGGTATTGATGTCTTGCAAGATAAAGACGCAGTACGCAAACAGCTGGGCTATTTGCCGCAAGATTTTGGTGTGTATCCGAAAGTGAGTGCTGAAGATTTGCTTAATCATTTTGCAGTGTTGAAAGGATTTAGCCAAAATGGTCAACGCAAAGACGTAGTTGAAGACTTGCTCAAACAAGTGAATTTATGGGATGCCCGCAAACGCAAACTTGGCTCATTCTCAGGCGGCATGCGCCAGCGTTTTGGCATTGCACAGGCCTTAATTGGCAACCCAAAATTAGTCATTGTGGATGAACCCACCGCCGGCCTTGACCCAGAAGAACGCAATCGCTTCTTGAATTTATTAGCAGAAATTGGTGAAAATGTGGTGGTGATTTTATCCACACATATTGTGGAAGACGTTACCGATTTATGTCCGAACATGGCCATCATCAACAAAGGCCAAGTATTGCTAACCGGAAAGCCACACGACGCCATTGCCGCGCTGAACGAACGCGTTTGGTCGGCTGAAGTGAGCAAAGCCCAGCTGTTTGATTACCAAGCAAAATTCAATGTGCTATCAACCCGCTTGGTGGGCGGCAAGCCGGTGATTCACGTATTTAGCGAAGAGCAACCCGAAGCGGGCTTTCATCAAATTAACCCCGATTTGGAAGATGTGTATTTCCAACGCCTGCGCGCTCACCAAACCAACGCTAGCGCAGCGTAAGGGGCCTTCGGATGATACGGGGATTTTTTAGCTTCGAGCTACGCGAGCAATTACGCTCACCTTTGTTATGGCTTTTATCTTGTCTGTTCGGCTTAATGGCTTTTGGTGCATCGTCTAGCGATGCTGTGCAAATAGGCGGCGCTATCGGTAATGTGTATCGCAACGCACCCACTGTGATTGTGCAGTTCATGAGTATTTTCACCTTATTAGGCATGCTGATAATCGGCGTGTTTGTTAGCAATGCTTTGCTGCGCGATTTTGAATTAGGCACGGCCGATTTAATTTTTTCTAACCCAATCAATAAACGTGATTTTCTCATTGGCCGCTTTGCAGCCGCCTTGTTTGCCAGCATGGTGGTGTATGCGGTTATTGCCGTATTTATCTTCATTGCGCAATTTATGCCGTGGATAGATCCGCAGCGTTTGGGCGCTGTTAGCCTGAAGCCGTTTG
>JAYTOD010000110.1:0-10302 GCA_043747995.1 Arenimonas sp. | reverse complement strand
TTGTCGTGGCTATCGACCACCAAGGCCGCCATCACGCCATTACCAACGGTGGCCGGTTTGCCATCGAAAGGCTTAATCACACCGAGGCTAGGTTCTGTTGGGCTCACGCCCCATGCGATGAAACGCTCATCTTCCATAAAGCGCCCAGCACCGATTTCGGCCAACAAAGCATCGTAGAATTTAGCTGCGCGGGGTAGGTCGTTGGTGCCAAGGGTAACGTAACCAATCATATTGATACTCTGAATGAGTGCTAGGAAAGATAATTTAACAGAAAATACCGGTTCGAGATGGGATTAATTTGATGCTTCTTTGAATGCGCGCAGAACAGTATTCATGCGTGTTTGGTAGCCGTCGCCCTGTGCTTTAAACCATTCCAGAACATCGTGATCTATGCGCAAAGAGATGGAGTCTTTTGCAGGAACTGGTTTTAACCCGCGCCTTACAATGCCACCAACAATTTGCTTTAATCCGAGCTCTGGGTGCTCCTCAGTAAACGCAATGTTGGAATCTTTCAGGGTACGCAATGCACTCATATCAGTTTTGGATTTTCCTGAAATAGGTTTGGGCTTCTTGGCGTGTGGCTTTACGGAAAGAGATGATGCGGATTTCATAAGCGGTCTCGGTATGTGCGATGGATACAGGAATATCTGAAAGTAACCCTAAGGTAATGAATCGACGCTCACTATAAGCAAAACGAAAGTCTTCGACCGTATATGTATTGGACTCAAAAACTTTAGCAGCATCGACAAAATCGATGCTATGCATTCTGAGATTTAGTAAGCGTTTAGTCTCTGACCAAACAAATCGTATATTCATATTGTATATGCATTTAACATTAAATCAAGCAAAGCTTGTGGTAATTAAATGTAATCTGTAACTAACACTGAAAATGTCAGAAGATATTTCATTTTGGCCAAGAAAAAACCCCGCCGAAGCGGGGTTTTTATTTAACACGCTAAGCGAATTACGCCAAGAACGGAATCAGCAACAAAGCCACAATGTTGATGATTTTGATTAGTGGATTAATTGCTGGGCCAGCGGTATCTTTGTACGGGTCGCCAACGGTGTCGCCGGTTACTGCGGCTTTATGGGCCTCAGAACCTTTGCCGCCATGATGACCTTCCTCAATATACTTTTTGGCATTATCCCAAGCGCCGCCGCCGGTGCACATCGAAATCGCTAAGAATAAGCCGGTCACGATAGTGCCCATCAGCAAGCCGCCTAAAGCATCTGCGCCGAGTGTCATACCAACAATCAACGGAATAGCGAGTGGCAACAAGGATGGAACAATCATTTCGCGGATGGCAGATTTGGTCAGCAAATCCACGGCTTTATCGTATTGTGGTTTGCCAGTGCCTTCCATAATGCCTGGAATTTCGCGGAACTGACGACGCACTTCTTCAACCACCGCACCCGCCGCGCGGCCCACGGCTTGCATGGCCATAGCACCGAACAAGTAGGGAATCATGCCGCCAATGAGCAAGCCAATCACTACGTTTGGATTATCAAGCGAAAAATTGACTGGCGCGAAACCTTCACCGCGTTCAGCCAACTTGTGTGAATAATCAGCAAACAACACCAAAGCCGCCAAGCCTGCCGAACCAATGGCATAGCCTTTGGTTACCGCTTTGGTGGTGTTACCCACGGCATCCAAGGCATCAGTAGTTTTGCGGATGTCTTTATCCATACCGCTCATTTCGGCAATACCGCCAGCGTTATCGGTAATTGGGCCGTAAGCATCAAGCGCCACAATCATACCCGCCATTGACAACATTGAGGTGGCAGCAACGGCAATACCGTATAAGCCAGACAAGTTATAACAGCCGTAAATAGCGGCAGCAACTACCAATACCGGTGCTGCAGTCGATTTCATCGAAACCGCAAGGCCTGCAATAACATTGGTGCCGTGCCCGGTTTCCGAGGCTTTCGCCACATCTTGCACCGGTGCAAATTCAGTAGCGGTGTAGTATTCGGTGATTACCACTAAAGCGGCGGTTAAAGCTAGGCCAATTAAGGCGCACCAGAAGATGCCGTTCGAATGCTCTAGGGCAAATAGCGAATCTGTCACGAAGTAAAACGCGATGGCTGCCAATAAACCGGAAACGCCCAAACCACGGTACAGCGCGTTCATGATTTTGCCGCCTTCGCGGGCTTTCACGAAATAAGTGCCCACAATAGAAGCAATGATTGAAACCGAACCCAATGCAATCGGGTAGATAACGCCATTCCAGCCGTATTCAGCGAAGGAAATGCTAGCAATCAGCATGGCGGCAATTACGGTAACCGCATAGGTTTCGAATAAATCAGCGGCCATACCGGCGCAATCGCCAACATTATCGCCAACGTTATCGGCAATCACGGCGGGGTTGCGTGGGTCATCTTCCGGGATTCCGGCTTCAACTTTACCCACCAAATCAGCACCTACGTCAGCGCCTTTGGTAAAAATACCGCCGCCTAGACGCGCGAAGATAGAAATCAACGAGCTACCAAACGCTAAGCCAAGCATTGGCTGCAAAGCCGCTTTAACGGTTTCAGCAGTTTGGACACCAACCGATTTAACCATCATGAAATACCCAGCCACACCGAATAAGCCTAAGCCAACTACTAGCATGCCGGTAATTGCGCCGCCTTTGAAGCTTACGTTTAGTGCAGCATTCAAGCCTTTGGTGGCTGCTTGCGCAGTACGCACATTGGCGCGAACTGAAACAAACATGCCGATAAACCCAGCCGCGCCAGACAGGACTGCACCAATGGCAAAGCCAACTGCCGTTGGCCAACCTATGGCAAAGCCGATTAATACAAACAACACCACACCAACAATGCCTATTGTGGCGTATTGACGGCGTAAATAGGCGCCAGCGCCTTCTTGAATGGCAGCTGCAATTTCTTGCATGCGGGCCGTTCCGGCATCTTGTTTAATAATCCAGCTGGTTGTGTATAAACCATAAATAATGGCCAGTGCCGCACAGGCAAGGGCGATTTCTAATCCGTATTGCGCAAACATTCCACACTCCCTAATTAATGACGAATAAAACGGTCTATGCCGCTGTCACAAGAGTATGTCAGAGCTTGGCAAACTTAACTAGGGCTGAATAGAAAAAAAGCGGGTGGTGAGTAGCTTTAGCGGAGCTTTTGGGGCTTGCCGGGGTAATTTTCTTTTGTGCTTGCCAAACAAGGCAAGACTTGTCATGCTTCATGCAGTATATAAAACGTAGTTCAAAATGTATCTAATTATGGGGAAAACTATGCGTAAAATCATCATGTTACTGCTTGCAAGCTGCGTTAGCACAGCCGTGTTCGCCAAGGGTACGGCCGTTTGGAAGGAACAAGGCAATGTCTATAAAACTAAAACCGCTATACCAGTTCGTGCTATTGCAGTTGGCGCGGTGAATGTGGATGTTGGCGTTCATTTGGAACGCTTAACATTGATTAGTGGCGAAGGCCATATGGGCAAGAAGGTTGCTTCAGGCCTGTTGGCTGGCGCATTATCTTTGGGTGGCGTGGGCGTAGTGGATACTGCCTCGCGCGAGCCGATTGAAGAACATTTAACCCCAGAAGACGCAAAACGTATTGCAACTGATGTTGCTCAAATCGTCTCTGAGCGCTTCAAAAAAATGGAAGGCATGAAAGTGTATTCCGGTGATGAAGTTACTTCAGCACCTTTTTACCAAAGCGTAACGGGGAAAGTTGAGCCTGATAAAAATAAAAGAAGAGTGCAAGAAGGTCGCTGGGGTGCTGAATATTACTTTGGATACTACTCTGTGCCGGCTGGAAACTATAAATATCGGCCACTCGAGACGTTCAGCTTTTCCGATAAAACATTTTCACCGCAAGTGCGTGAGAAATTAGCGGTTGATGCGGTTGCTCAAGTTAATGTATTTTTAGTCAATACACGTAAAGATTTCCGCATACATGAAATGTCTGTGAAGTTAACTGGTTTGACGTGGACGGGGCAAAAAGCTGGCGATATGGCAGGTTTAACCTTTAACTTGCAAGATGCAGGCGCAATAGCGATTCCACTTGAGGGTAAGGATAAGGACAAAGACAATTACGCCGCCTGGTTAAATCTTAAGCCGCTGTTCGAAGCGCAGATGGATGCGGTTGTGGCAAAAATTCGTGCGGCGATTCCTGTGGTCGCTGTTGTACCTACGCCTGCGACGATGTAAACAACACTTAGGCGCGAATGATTATTCGCTCTGACTAAAAGGATATTTATGGACAAATCATTATCTCGAGGCCTAATTATATTGGGTTTATTATTGGCAATTGGTATGTCGGCAGCGGCATTTATTTTTGGCATGCAGGCCAAGCATATTGGTTCAGCCAAGCAAACCATTACAGTAAAAGGATTGGCCGAACAGCCAGTAACATCAACGCGAGCCGAGTGGCGGATTTCGGTTAAATCGCATGCTGATTCCTTTGAAGAGACACTCAATGCATTGCGCAGACAGCGTGGTGCAGCTGAGGCTTTTTTGGAAGCATTTCAGTTTGGAAGAGAAAATATTCTACTCGGCACAGAAAACATTGAGCCAAATATGGTTTACATTGAAAATGAGAATGGCCGAGGTGTCAATGTTCAACGCGGGTTTAATGGTCGTCAAACAATGACGGTCAAAACCGATAAACTCGTTAAAGTTCAAGAAGCGCGCGCCAGAATGATTGAGTTCCGTGCTAAAGGAAATACGGTTGAAAGTAGCGGATTAGATTTTGTGGTGGGTAATCTTGATGATGTAAAATTAAAGCTCATAGGTCTTGCAACTAAAAATGCAAAAGCACGCGCGATTGAATTCGCTAAAAATGGTGATGTAAGAGTTGGCGCTATGCGCACTGCATCGCAAGGAACTTTCGATATATTGCCAGCTGATCGTCAAGCCGATGATAATTCTGATGGCAACGATTATGGCGGCGGTAGTTTCGATACTACGTCTATCAATAAAATTGCACGGGTTGTAGTGACTATTGAATACAATATTGAGCGTTAGATCATTCACCATTTTTTGTTTGCGGCGCACCACCCTTCGACAAGCTCAGGGACCAAGGCACGCCCTGTGGTTTCACTTAACCCACGCCTTGAGTTTCTTTTTCACCAACGGCATTTTTAATTTGGCATGCAGTGGCAGGCCATTTTTGCCGAGTGGCACCGGCGCTTGGCCTTGAATTAATGGTGATAAATATTTTCGGCAGGCGGCGGTTATGCCGAAGCCATCTTTGCGGATGAAATTATCCGGCATTTTCTTTTCGTGGTTAGCAACTAAGCTCAATGGCACAGGATCAATATGCCACTGATATGGGGCATCATTTGTACGGATTATGGCTGGCATCACGCCATTGTTGCCTGCTAAAGCTAAATCGACAGCCGCTTTGCCCACTGCAATGGCTTGGTCCAAATCGGTTTGCGAGGCCAAATGGCGGCCCGAGCGTTGCAGGTAATCGGGCACAGCCCAATGCACTTTAAAGCCAAGTGTATCTTTCACCATGCCAGCCAGCATGGGTGCCGCGCCGCCTAGCTGGCTATGGCCAAACGCATCAACACTGCCTTCAGCTTGCGCTAGAAATTTATCGTCTTCGGCTTTCACGCCCTCGGAAACTACCACTACGCAATACCCGACTTTTGCCACAGTTTCTTGCACTTTTGCCATAAACACCGCTTTATTGAAGGCGCGCTCCGGGAATAAAATAATATGAGGCGCATCTTTAGCCGTTTCACCAGCTAAGCCGGCCGCAGCCGCTAACCAGCCAGCATGCCTACCCATCACTTCATATACAAAAACTTTGGTCGAGGTTTCGGCCATGGCTTCCACATCAATCGCAGCTTCCAGCACAGAAATTGCCGTGAAGCGTGCCGCTGATCCAAAGCCTGGGCAGCAATCGGTCATTGCCAGGTCGTTATCAACGGTTTTAGGTACCGCCACGCAGGTCAGCTGATAGCCTGATTGTTGGGCGAGTTGCGATATTTTCAGCGCGGTATCAGCTGAATCGTTGCCGCCGTTATACAGAAAATAGCGAATATCGTGCGCTTTGAAGACATCTAGAAGGCGTTGATATTGTGCGACGTCTTGTTCAAGCGATTTAAGTTTGTAACGGCAAGAGCCAAATGCGCCACCGGGAGTATGAGCTAATTCTTTGATTTCATTGGTAGTAAGGCCTGATGTATCAAATAATTGTTCACGCAAAACACCCAGAATGCCATTCTTACCAGCTAAAACCTGAATCTTTTTACTGCGCGCTTGCAGAAGAACTGCACTGGCACTGGCATTGATAACGGCGGTAACACCACCAGACTGGGCATAAAGTAATCTGCCTTTTGACATAAACATCCTTTAAAATTGACACAATTAACAGCAAAGGTTAGGGTGTCATTATGGCAAACTTTTTTGCTAATGCGACTTAGCTTCATCAAAAGCGTATAAAAATTATTATTTATTAAATTGAGGTTTTATGCGATTGGTTCTTCTCGGCGCCCCCGGTTCGGGCAAAGGCACCCAAGCGGCACGCTTGAAAGATTTTCTTGGCATTCCGCACATTTCAACGGGGGACTTACTGCGAGCTGCTGTTGCAGCTGGTAGCGATTTGGGCAAACAAGCCAAAACTATTATGGATGCTGGGCAACTTGTTCCTGATGCAATGGTTTTGGGCATGTTGGAACAACGCGTGCTTGAAAGTGATTGTGCTAATGGATTCATTTTAGACGGCTATCCACGTAATGTGGCGCAAGCCAATGCACTAACCATGTTACTGGAAACGATTAATCAGCCGATGGACATAGCAGTACAATTAGATGTGCCATTCGATGCGATTGTGGCGCGTTGTGAAATACGTTTCAAACAACAAGGGCGCGCCGACGATAATCCAGAAGTAGTGCGAGAACGCTTACGTGTTTACGCTCTGAATACAGCTCCTGTCGTTGATTATTATCGTAATCAAGGATACTTGGTTCCAATCGTTGGTGTTGGCAGTCTAGACGAAGTTTTTACGCGAATCACAGAAGCCTTGGCTGGAACAGCGGACCTCGGTTAAATCATCATGAACCTGCATATTCTGGGCATCTGCGGCACATTTATGGGCGGCGTGGCGGCATTGGCGCGCGAGCTTGGCCATCGCGTGCAAGGCTCCGATGCCAATGTGTATCCGCCTATGTCGGCACAGTTAGAAGAGCTCGGTATTGATTTATTTTCCGGCTATCAAGCTAAGGACATCGCTACCGATACTGATTGCGTAGTGGTTGGCAATGCCTTGTCGCGCGGTAATGAGTCCGTTGAGTTTGTGTTGAATCGGTCTTTAAATTACCGATCGGGCGCACAATGGTTGGCTGAAAATGTATTGCCGAATCGACATACCTTAGCGGTTGCCGGCACGCATGGAAAAACTACCACCACCTCAATCCTAGCTTTTTTGCTAGAAGCCGCTGGGCGTGATCCGGGCTTTTTAGTAGGTGGCGTACCAGAAAATTTCGGCGTGTCGGCGCGTATTGGTTCAGGCAAAGAATTTGTGGTTGAAGCCGATGAATACGACACCGCGTTTTTCGACAAGCGCTCCAAGTTTGTGCATTACGGCCCACGCGTGGCCATTCTGAATAATCTGGAATTTGATCACGCCGATATATTCCCAGATTTGGCGGCGATTCAACGCCAGTTTCATCATCTTATTCGCATTGTGCCAAGTGAAGGAAAGTTAATCGTTAATGGTGAAGATGCGGCTCTGGCTGATGTTTTAGCTATGGGCTGTTGGTCGCCGGTTGAGCGATTTGCCATTGATGCTGAGGCCGAATGGCAGGCGCGTTTAATTAAAGCCGATGGATCTGAATTTGCTCTGATGTATAAAGACCAAGAGCTCGGCGTGGTGCATTGGTCAATGCTTGGCCGGCATAATGTGATGAACGCACTGGCTGCATTTGCTGCATGCCATGCAGTTGGCGTGGATGTTGCAAGCATCATTGCTAGCCTGCAGGATTTCGTCAGTGTTAAGCGGCGCATGGAAGTGATTGGCGATGCGAGTGGTATTAGGGTATATGACGATTTTGCGCATCATCCAACGGCTATTGCCACTACGCTGCAAGGCTTGCGCGCCAAAGTCGGTTCAGCGCGTATCCTCGTAGCGATGGAACCGCGTTCCAATTCAATGCGGCTTGGCGCCCATGCTGAGCAGATTGCGCCGTCTTTGGTTGATGCCGATGCGGTAGTATTTTTACAGCGCCCAGAATTGCCATGGAATGTCGAAGCGGTTGTATCGGCATTGAAAGGCGAGGGCTATAAAGTGCCGAGTGTTGATGAATTAATCGCCACACTTAAGATAATTGCAAAAGCAGGCGACCATATCGTGTTTATGTCGAACGGCGGTTTTGAAGATGCGCCACGGCGTTGTCTAGCAATGCTGAGTCAGTAGCAGTCAATATGTGGCTAACCGGTACAGTGCTAATCATGCTTATGGCGAATACGGCCTCTGCAAGTACTGTTGCAAACTCAGCATACGTACAAATCGTTGATGCGAAATGGCCGAAATCGGCAAATAGAATGCTACTTAAGGCAGAAAGCCCGATGCCATTAATTATCAGTTTACGTGATCTCACATCAATGCATTGCAAGGAAAATGATGGCCCTAAAGGTGATGTCATCATTAAACTTAAGAATGGCAAAAAAAGAGTGCCGGTAGTGGTTCCTATGAATCATGATGGCGTTCTTAAAGTTGCAATTAATCAAACATTTGTATCAGGCGCAGGCTCTAGATATCAAACTGCATATGCGCTTGCGCAGGTTGCATGTCAGAAAATTCTATTTATTAATGCAAAGCAAGGCGATATTTATAATGTCGAAATGTCATTTAATGGCAAGCGCTGTAACGTTAAAGTCACAGATAATGCGCTGCCTGCTGAGCCCGTCATATATACCGAATACAGTGATGGTGCATGCTTTAATAATCAGCTGAGATACTACTAAGGCGTTGGCTCTGGAATGAACTCGCTCACTATATTGCCATGCACAATATGGATAATTTCATTGGCGTCAATAACGTAGGCATGGCTTTCTGCAATTTTATAGAGTTTGCCAGGAACCTTATAAATAGTTCCATCGATATTCAATAAAGTCTGCGACTTTTTGTCAGCTTGTAAAGTTGAAATGTCCGGATTACTGGCAACAAAATCAATGATGCGGGTAAATCCATTATTGATCTCAGTAAGAAAGTTTATGTAATCATTTTCTTGCCAGTACGATAATGCATTTTGTGTCTCGGTTTTTTCGAGCGAGCGGCCTATGTAAGCGAACTTATAGGCTGAAACTTTCTTTGAGCTGTAAGCAGTGGCGAGGTGCTTTTGAACTTCAGTAACAATCATCAATTGGCGATTATCGAATGAAAGGCTTATCACAGGCATTTGCAGCTTTTTTACTAAGTAAATGTTGCCAAATCGCGTCGTTTTTTATGCTTTCTGTATTTGTTTTAAAACTGTGTCTGTTGCGCCAGGAACGAAATAGTTGACAATCTGGCCTTGCTCTCCGCCCTTGACTTTATTGCCGATAAGATCCAATGCTAGTTTTTTGAGATATAAATTGTTGACTGGCTCACGCAAACTTGCAATTTTTTTATTTTGCTCAGCATGCATGGTGGCATCAACAATGGCTGAAGCAATCAGGCCTGCACCTAGATTTGCCCCAACATTGGCGCCAAAGCCCATAGCAGGATTGTATGAATTAACCGAAATAGATATTGGGCCACCGCCATTTGCTGTGCCAACTTCGGTGATTTCGTAGCCCATTGGATAAGGCATGCCATTCAGTGATTTTATTGATTGATCCAAGACCAATAATGTTTTAGTTTCTTGTGAATAAACAACATGTATAGGAGCAATAAAAAGCGTCAACGCAAGTAGGTGTTTTAGGCAAGTAGGCGTCATAAAAATCAAATACACTTTATTTAAAGCTTAATTCTAACATTCTATAAAACCAGAGTTGAAACTATTTGTAAAATAAAGAGTATTCTTATACTCAACATGTAACCAACGGAGTACTTGGAGCTAATGTCTTTAAACAACAAAACGATTTTCATCACCGGCGCTTCGCGCGGCATTGGTTTCGCCATTGCTAAAAAAGCTGCCAGTTTAGGCGCAAATATTGTGGTGGCCGCTAAATCCAGCGTGCCAAACCCGAAACTGCCCGGCACCATTCATACTGCTGTTGCTGAGATTGAAGCGCTGGGCGGAAAGGCCTTGGCCATACAATGCGATGTGCGCGATGAAGCCAATGTGGAAGCAGCGATGGCGCAAGCGGCTGAACATTTTGGCGGCATTGATGTATTGATCAACAACGCCAG
>JAYTOD010000109.1:0-8637 GCA_043747995.1 Arenimonas sp. | reverse complement strand
TCACGCATGGCTTTGGCTAAGCCATCAATCAAGGCTTCTGGCACCGGGAAATCGGGAAATCCCTGCCCTAAATTCACCGCTTGGTGCTGCATTGCCATCTGCGACATCACCGTGAAAATGGTGGTGCCAACTTTTGGCAGCTTGGTTTGAATGCTCATCTACAGACCTTAAATTGATTTATATCAATATTATGCAACAGCTTATGCATTTTCACAGTATCTAAGCGCCTAATTGCACTTAAAAACGTTAAAATGCAAGGGTAAACTCTTTGTGCACTAAGGCAAGTATGCCCCTCGCTTCACCGCCACTGATACAAGCCCTCGATCTGTGTTTTTCACGCAATGAAGAACGTATCTTCGGGCCGTTGAATTTTCAAGTGATGGCAGGTGAAGCCTTATTGATTAAAGGCGATAATGGCGCTGGCAAAACCACTATGCTACGCGTAATTGCTGGCTTGCTAGTTGCAGAATCGGGAACGGTTTTGCTTAATGGCCAAGCTTTCAGCGCGGATGCGTTTGTTGCTCAGGCGGCATACCTTGGCCACAAGCACGGCCATAAAGCCGAATTAAGCGTTCTGCAAAATCTACGTTTTTCTGCGCAACTACACCAGCAAAATGAACTCGCCGCACTTGAGCAGCTCATTACTGAATGTGGCTTGGCCGGCTATGAAGACACGTCTGCTGGCAAATTATCGGCCGGGCAAAATAAACGCTTAAGCTTAGCGCGGCTCAATACACAAGGCAGCCGTTTATGGTTGATGGACGAACCGTACGCGAACCTAGATTTAGCCGGTATTGCTTGGGTTAACCGTTTAGTGCAAGAACATGTTGCACAGGGTGGCGCTGTGTTAATGAGCAGTCATGGCGCCTATGCAGCGCCTGAAGTGCCGGTGCGTACCCTAGATATTTTCCGGAGTGTTGCCCATGCATAAAGTGCGCGCACTTCTACAACGCGATTTCAGCCTGATGTGGCAGAAACGCTCCGATGCGATGCAGCCGATGTTATTCGCGGTGATGGTATGCGTGATGTTTCCATTAGCACAAGGCTCTGAGCCAATTCGCTTGGCGCAAAACGCCAGCGCAATAATTTGGATCGCGCACTTATTAGCTAGCTTATTGGTGCTTGATAATCTGTATCGTAGCGATTTAGAAGACGGCAGCTTAGAGCAGCTGCTGCTAGCACCTGTGCCATTGCCTATGGTGATTGCCAGTAAAGTGGCGGTGCATTGGATAAGCACAGCCTTGCCGGTATTATTGATTACGCCGTTATTAGCGCAATTTGTTTTTTTACCGAACGACTTATTGCCGGTACTAATGCTGAGCCTAACGCTTGGTTCGCTACTGATGAGCTTAATTGGCGCAATGCTAGCGGCACTCACAATAGGTATCCGCCGCTCTGGTATGTTATTAGCATTAATGGCTTTGCCTATGTATGTGCCAGTTTTAGTATTTGGTGCAGGCAGCGTGTGGTCGGCAAGCCAGGGTTTGCCTTGGCTTGGTGGCATTTGGATGATGTGCGCGGGCTTGGTTTTATTATTGGTGCTTGCGCCTTGGGCAGCAGCCACCGCTTTACGACTGGCATTAAATTAAATATGAATAAATTACTTTTATGGTTTAACCAAACAGGCTCACCAGCACGTTTTGATGCGTTTGCTGCGCGTTGGGCAATGCCGAGTTTTCTGCTTGCTATTGTTTTACTTAGCATCGGCATATATGGCGCGCTGTTTGTGGTGCCAGCCGATTACAAACAAGGCGAGGTGTTCCGCATTTTATTTATACATGTGCCTGCTGCTTGGATGAGCTTAATGATTTTCGTCATTATGGCCGTGCAAAGTGCCATTGCGCTAATCTGGCGTATTAAGATTTGCGAACTAATTGCCATAGCTTCTGCACCGATTGGCGCCATGTTCACCGCCATTACACTGATCAGCGGCGCAGTGTGGGGCAAACCTACTTGGGGCACGTGGTGGACATGGGATCCTCGCCTGACCTCCGAATTGGTTCTGCTTTTTTTATATTTAGGTGTCATCGGTTTATATCACGCTATTGATGATCGCCGCGCTGCCGCTCGCGCAGCGGGTTTCTTGGCCATTATTGGCGTAGTCAATGTGCCTATTGTGCATTTTGCTGTCACCTGGTGGAACACTTTGCATCAAGGCGAAACGATCCGCTTAATCGGCCCTTCAAAAATGGATAGCAGCATGCTATGGCCGTTGCTACTCATCGTTGTTGCCACAAAACTTTGGTATATCGGTTCGGTGTTGGTGCGTGCTCGCGCGCTCAATCTGCAGCAGGAATCGCAAAAACAATGGGCCATTGAACGCTATGGAGACACGCCATGACACACCATGATTATGTGGCCATTGCTTATGCCAGCTTCGCACTTTTTTTATGCTGGGATTATATTTCGCCGCGCTTGGCGTTGAAAAAATCCTCACGCGCAATAGCGCTTCGTATCCGCCGAAATAAAACCCCATGAATCCTGTCCGTAAACGTCGCTTACTATTCGTAGCTTTGCTTTTACTTGCCGCTGGCTCAGCCGCCGTGTTTATTAGTTTGGCTTTGCAAGAAAACATCAATTATATGTACAGCCCAAGCGAAGTGCGAACTGGCAAAGCATCCGATACCAAACGCTTTCGCCTTGGTGGCGTGGTTTGCGAGGGAAGCATTGCTCGAACCAATGGCACGCTTGATGTTGCCTTTAAGGTCACCGATGGTGTTCGATACGTGCCTGTAAAGTTCACTGGCATTTTGCCGGATATGTTTAAAGAAGGCACCAGTGTGATCACCACAGGAAAAATGCAAAACGGCGCATTCACCGCCACCGAAGTGTTAGCCAAACACGATGAAACTTATATGCCTGCAGAAGTAGCTAAAACCATGAGCCCAGAAATGTTAGCTAAAATGAGTAAAGGCCCAGCTATGCACACACTCGACTGCGGTGCACCCTAATGTTACCTGAACTCGGCCAGCTCAGTTTATTGATGGCGTTGCTGTTAGCATTTTTGCTTAGCTCATTGCCGCAATGGGGCGCGTATAAAAATCAGCAAGCCTTAGTTGCTACTGCAAAACCGCTTGCCCTCACTTTGCTATTGGTAGTTGCAATTAGTTATGCATTGCTAACAACAGCATTTATACAACATGACTTTTCCGTTGCCTATGTAGCGAAAAACTCCAATAGCTTATTACCATTCATGTATCAAATCTCTGCAGTATGGGGCGCGCACGAGGGATCCTTGTTGTTATGGATATTGGTACTTTGTGTTTGGATAGCCGCAGTTGCCATGTTTTCCAAAAATATTCCGCAACGTGTGAGTGCCAGAGTACTTTCAATTATGGGTATGGTGGCATTGGGCTTTTTAGCCTTTACAGTATTTACCTCGAATCCTTTTGAGCGGCTTTTGCCTGCCGCCATTGAAGGCCATGATCTCAATCCTTTGTTGCAAGATCCTGGCCTGATATTCCACCCACCGCTTCTGTACATCGGCTATGTCGGATTTTCAGTCGCGTTTGCGTTCGCCATTGCTGCACTCATTGAGGGCCGTATTGATGCGCAATGGATACGCTGGGCAAGGCCTTGGACCAACATCGCCTGGGCATTTCTTACTGTGGGTATTGCATTGGGAAGCTTCTGGGCGTATTACGAACTGGGCTGGGGCGGCTGGTGGTTTTGGGATCCGGTTGAAAACGCCAGCTTTATGCCTTGGTTAGTGGGCTTGGCATTAATTCATTCGCAGGCCACCACCGAAAAACGCGGTAGCTTTTCTAGCTGGACATTGCTATTGGCTATTGCAGCATTTTCATTATCGCTTCTAGGCACATTCTTGGTGCGCTCAGGTGTTCTCACTTCGGTGCATGCCTTCGCATCTGACCCAGAACGCGGCATGTTTATTCTAGCGTTCTTAACCATTGTGGTAGGTGGATCGCTGGTGCTTTTCGCTTTGCGTGCTCCCAGAGAACAAGGCAAACCATTTCATTGGCAATCACGCGAAAGTCTTCTACTACTCAATAATCTTTTCCTAACAGCGGCCTGCGCCATGGTTTTGATTGGCACTTTATATCCGCTGTTTGCAGACGCATTAGGCCTCGGTAAAATTTCAGTTGGACCGCCGTATTTCGGCAAACTATTTATTATTTTAATGGCGCCAATTGTGTTATTAATTCCATTTGGGCCATTATCACGCTGGCAAAATGAACAACTAGGTACCGTAGCAAAATGGCTATTACCTTGGTTTATGTTAGCTCTGCTGGTTGCCACATGGAAATATTTCCAGGCACCGCAGCACCCCATAAAAACGGCTATCGCCTACTTCTCCGGGCTATGGATTTTTCTTGGCACTGCGCGTTTTGTATGGCAACGCATGAAACTTGCACAAGGTCGCTTCACCGCTGAAATGGGCGGTATGATTTTAGCGCATACCGGTGTGGCCGTTTTTTGTTTCGGTGTGATGATGACTGAAGGCTTGAGCGTTGAAAAAGATGTTGCAGCAAAACCTGGGCAGCAATTTCAACTCGGCGAATACCAGTTCAAGTTTGAAAGCGTACAACAAGTTCAGGGGCCAAACTATGTTGCACAAAAAGGTTTTATTGTGGTTAGCAAAGCAAATCAGTTCATTGCTCGTCTACATCCTGAAAAACGCCAATACGCCTCAGGTGGCAGCGTCCTCACCGAAGCCGATATGCATGGCAGTATGAGCCGCGATTTATATGTGGCGCTTGGCGAACCCATTGATGACCAAGGCGGCTGGGCGTTACGCTTGCATGTGAAGCCATTTATTCGCTGGATTTGGTTTGGCGCATTGATGATGGCGTTAGGTGCATTGTTGGTTAGCTTTGATAAACGCTTCAAACGCAAAGTAAGCACAGCATGAGCCGCCTACTGCCCTTGTTGGTATTTATCGGTTTAGCCATTTTGCTATTTATAGGTGTGCGAATGAATTCTGGCAAAGATAATTCCGCCATCGCATCGCCATTGATAGGCAGGCCTGCACCGGCATTAAATCTTCCCGAACTAGCCATGCCCGAACAGCGGGTTTCTGTTGCGCAGTTGCAAGGCAAAGCGTATGTGTTGAATGTTTGGGGCAGCTGGTGCGTCAGTTGTCGTGTTGAACATCCAGTGATTACCGAACTGGCTAAATCCGGCGCGCTGGTAGTTGGCTATAACTACAAAGACAGCGCAGAAGATGCGGTGCGATGGCTTGGCGAATATGGCAATCCATTTGCACTCATTTTGCAAGATGAAGACGGCAGTGCCGCGCTTGACTGGGGGATTTACGGTGCACCAGAAACCTTTGTTATCGATACGAAGGGCGTAGTACGTTTCAAGCATATTGGTCCGCTTACACCAGAAGTCGTTGAAAAATCCATTCGTCCAATTTTAGGTGAATCGCCATGAATAAATATTGGATTGGATTATGCCTGACACTTGCTTTACTGCTATCAATAACGGTAAGTGCACTTGAACCGATTGACTACCAAAGCCCTGCTGAAGAACAGCGCTTTAAAAGCTTAACTGCAGAATTGCGCTGCGTGATGTGCCAAAACCAAAGTATTGCTGATTCTAATGCACCGATTGCGCACGACTTACGCATTGAAGTGTTAAAGCTGATGCGCGAAGGGAAAACTAATGCACAAATTAAGCAATATTTAGTTGATCGCTATACCGATTTTGTGTTGTATGAGCCGCCGATGAAAAAAAGCACCTGGCTGTTATGGATTGGGCCATTTTTACTTTTGCTAATCGGCGCGGCCGCAATTTTTGTCATTATCCGCCGAAAAAATACCGCGCCAAGTGCACCAATTGATAGCAGTGAGGAGTGGTAATGACTGTCTTTATTGCAATTGCCATTGTCTTTGTTTGCGCCATGTTATTTCTTGCCTTGCGTCCGCTTTGGCATGCCTCTCGGGCTTTTACCTTGGGTCTAGCAGGCCTCTGTATTGTTCTGCTTGCTGGCATGTATTACCAATTCGGCAGTCCACAAGCCATCAACTACCAAGCGCCTAGCCAAGAACAAGACGTCAATACTGCATTAACCGAGCTTGAAGCATTGGTAAAACAACAACCGCAAAACAGTGAAGCGCGGATTTTATTAGCGCAGAGTTTAATGCAGTTAGGCCGTTTTGAATCAGCACAAATATATTTTGCACAAACACAAAAACTGCAGCCTGCTAATGCCAATCTGATGGTCGATTACGCTGAATCGTTGTTTCGTGCAACAAAACCTGAGCAACTCAATCCGCAAGCTAAAATTTGGATTGATAAAGCATTGAGTATTGAGCCAAACAATCAGCGGGCACTTTTTTTCAAAGGCATTTTGCTGCTGCAAGCCAAACAACCTGCACAAGCTGCACTTGTTTGGGAATCACTACTGCCAAGTTTAGATGAGAGCACCGCGCAGGCTTTACTGCCGCAAATCAATCTGGCACGTCAACAAGTGGGCCTGCCAGAACTAGCCTTGGCTCCAGCAAAATCATTGCAAGTGGTTATCGATCTTGAGCCCAGCTTAAAAGCACAAACGCCGCCCGGTAGTATTTTATTCGTCAGCGCAAAAGACCCAAACCAAGCGGGGCCACCATTGGCTGCCAAGCGTATTGAGCTATCGCAATTTCCGTTGCGCGTATCGCTCAGCGCCAGTGATTCAATCATGCCAACGGCTAAATTATTTAGCCAAAAAACCTTCCTTGTTTCAGCGCGCATTTCTGCTAGTGGCAGCGTGCAAACAAGCAGCACGGATTGGGTAAGCGAGCCAGTATTGGTGCAATCGGATAAACTGGAATCCATCACCTTGATACTGCGCCGACAACCATGACCGAATTCATATCCTCAGGCACCCAATTTGCCGAGTTGCCCTCGCCGTTCCAATTCAAACGCGGCGGCAGTTTGCAAAATGGCAAAATCGCCTTCGAAACCTGGGGCCAGCTAAATGCTAAACGCGATAATGTGATTTTAATTCTCACTGGGCTTTCGCCTAGCGCACATGCTGCTAGCAATGTGGGTAATGCAGAAAAAGGCTGGTGGGACGCCATGCTTGGCACGGGCAAAGCGATCAATAGCGATGAATGGTTTGTGGTCTGCGTGAATACCTTGGGTAGTTGCAAAGGTTCGTCTGGCCCTGCTTCTATAAACCCTGAAAGCAATAAACCTTACGCATTAGCATTTCCTGATTTAAGTATTGAAGATTGCGCCATGGCCGCTAAGTCGGTGCTGAATCATTTGCAGATTGAGTCGCTCGCCTGCCTTATTGGCAATTCAATGGGCGGCATGATGGCTTTATCGTTTTTGCAGCAATTTCCATTATTCACTAAAAGCCATATCAATGTGTCTGGAAGCGCCCAAGCCTTGCCTTTTTCGATTGCCATCCGCTCACTGCAACGCGAAGCCATCCGTCTAGATCCGCAATGGAATAATGGCTTGTATGAAGGCCAAAGCTATCCTCGCAACGGCATGCGCATTGCACGTAAATTAGGCGTGGTCACCTATCGCTCTGCCATGGAATGGGACGGACGTTTCGGCCGGGTTCGCTTAGATAATGAATTGCAGCCCAAAGAGCGCTTCGGTTTGGAATTTGAAGTGGAAAGCTACTTGGAAGCGCACGCCGAACGATTTGTTGACCAGTTCGATCCGAATTGTTATTTGTATTTGAGCCGCGCCATGGATTGGTTTGATTTCTGCCAATATTGCACACAAAAATCCGATGACGTGGTGCAAGCACTTTCCAACATCCATATACAAAAAGCCTTGGTGCTGGGCGCAACAACAGATATTTTGTTTCCATTGCACCAACAAGAACAAATTGCACAAGGCCTTTCACGCGGTGGTGCGCAAACGCAATTTATGCCACTCGATTCACCGCAAGGGCATGACGCATTTTTAGTTGATATTGAAAAATTTGCACCGCCTATCCAAACATTCCTAAACGGACTGAAATCATCATGAGCAATCTAACCTTTACCGGCAAAGATTTGTTGATCGACTTAATCAACAATGCCTGCGCGCAAGAAACAATTTCGCAAACTACAGACATACTCCGAGATGGGCTTTCCGAACTAATCGCCAACAAATCGGTGTTCCTGCCCGAATGTGTTTTTGAACCGGTTGAAGGGCATTATGCGCGGCGTGAATTGTACAAATGCCCTGAACTTGGGGTGACAATTGTGGCAATGACTTGGGGCCCAGGGCAAGGCACGCCAATCCATGATCATTGCGGGTTATGGTGTGTTGAAGGTGTTTGGCAAGGCAGAATCGAAATCACTAGCTATGAGCTGAAAGAAGATTTAGATGATAAGTGCCGATTTATCAAGCATGAAACCATTCTGGCCGAAGCAGGTTCTTCTGGCAGTTTAATACCACCACACGAATACCACACCATTCGTAACCATAATGAACGCCAAGCGGCTATCTCTTTGCATATCTACCAAGACAGCATGGGCAATTGCTCGGTTTTTGAACCAATCGGCGACGACTGGTATGCCAAAGGCAAAAAAATGCTGTGTTTAGACCCGATTGACTGTGAATAATCAAAAAACTTGGTTATAATACTTGTTCACATGCCGATGTGGCGGAATGGTAGACGCGGTGGACTCAAAATCCACTTATGGTGACATAGTGTAGGTTCAAGTCCTATCATCGGTACCAAAT
>JAYTOD010000108.1:0-2820 GCA_043747995.1 Arenimonas sp. | reverse complement strand
GAAGCATTCGCGATTCGTGAAAAGCTTGAGCGTCGTGATGCGATTTCAAAAATGAAAAAAGAAATTCTTGAAAGCTTGAAAGAACAAGCCGAAGCCAATGGCTGGAGCGCAAGCGATTTAAGCAAAGAATTCGGTGAATTGGAATATCAAACCATGCGTGGCAATGTGCTTAGCACCAAAGTCCGCATCGATGGCCGCGATTTAACCACCGTTCGTGGCATTACTGCACGTACCAGTGTATTGCCTCGCACCCACGGTTCAGCCTTGTTCACACGTGGTGAAACCCAAGCATTTGTGGTGGCCACATTAGGCACAGCGCGTGATGGTCAAATCATCGATGCAGTTTCTGGTGAATACAAAGATAACTTCATGTTCCATTATAACTTCCCTCCGTATTCGGTCGGTGAAGCGGGCCGTATGATGGGTCCGAAGCGTCGTGAAATCGGTCATGGCCGTTTAGCAAAGCGTGGCGTACAAGCCGTGATGCCAACGATGGAAGAATTCCCGTACACCATTCGTTGCGTGTCCGAAATCACTGAATCAAACGGTTCGTCTTCAATGGCTTCGGTTTGCGGTTCATCTCTGGCGATGATGGATGCTGGTATTCCTTTGAAAGCGCCAGTTGCTGGTATCGCTATGGGCTTGGTCAAAGAAGGCAATGATTTCGTCATACTTTCTGACATCCTTGGTGATGAAGATCACTTGGGCGACATGGATTTTAAAGTAGCGGGTTCGGAAGCGGGTATTTCCGCCTTGCAGATGGATATTAAAATTGAAGGCATTACCGAAGAAATCATGAAGATTGCTTTGGATCAAGCCAAGCATGGCCGTTTGTATATCTTGGGCGAAATGGCGAAAGCCTTGTCGACTCCGCGCAGTGAAATGTCTGAATTTGCTCCGCGCTTGCTCACCATGAAAATCCATCCGGATAAAATTCGTGAAGTTATCGGTAAAGGTGGCGCAGTTATTCAGGCCATCACCAAAGAAACCGGTACACAGATCGATATCCAAGACGACGGCACCATCACCATTGCATCGGTGAATAATGCTGCGGCCGAAGCTGCCAAAGCACGCATCGAGTCGATCACTTCCGATGTTGAGCCAGGCCGTATTTACGAAGGCAAAGTTGCCAAAATTATGGACTTCGGTGCATTCGTAACCATCGCTCCGGGTAAAGACGGTTTAGTGCACGTATCGCAAATCTCCAACGAGCGCGTCGAGAAAGTATCCGACAAACTCAAAGAAGGCGATATCGTCAAAGTTAAAGTGTTGGAAGTAGACAAACAAGGCCGCATCCGTTTGTCGATGAAAGATATTGACGCTCCTGCCGCTGAATAAGCCAATTGAGTTGAATAAAAAAGGCGAGCATGGCTCGCCTTTTTTTGCCTAAAATACCGGAACAGCATGGGTTTTAAATAGTTTAAGCCGCTACTGAAATGCGCGCCGTGCTGCCACGCATTGCAGGTTTAATGCTAATTTTGACATCTTGCCCAAGTGACACCAAACAACGCATCATTTTTTCCTCAGAAATGCCACGAAACTGCCCGCGCAGCATGCCTGAAATTTTTGGTTGTTTCATGCCAAATAAGCGCTCAGCTTCAATTTGAGTAAGTTTACGTGTTTTCATTAATGCCGATATTTTTTGAGCTAATTGCGCCTTAATCAGCATGGTGTCAGCATCGACACCTGCTAAATCACTATATATATTGCCACTGCTTTGTTCAATTTCAATCATAAGTGCCTCTAAATTCAAATAGTTTAACGGCTTGCAATCGATCATTGATTAATGCTAAATCCGTTTTTGGTGTGGCAATGCCTTTAGTCGATTTCTTTTTAAAACAGTGCAACACATAGATATATTGAGTGAATTTAACGGTATATACGGCTCGATACGTATCGCTCTGCCAGTCATCAATAACTTCTAAAACACCCGCTGATCCGAAACCGCTTAGCACTTTGGCGCAATCTGATTTTCCACCAATTTGTGCAAGGTAGAGTGCGTAGCCAAATGTATCCTGAACTCTAATTGGCATGCCGCGTAAATCTTTTTTGCTAGTGCCCACCCAGCGAATTGGTTTCAATTTATGTGAACTCACTAATCACCATTATATCTATTTAGGTATATTATTCAAGTGCGCTGCACCCCTATGGATTGTGCAAGTGCACTGCGTCTGTTTAAATCTAAATTTAAATGATTAGTAGCTTGAAAAATATAGGAAATGCTTTCATTAGTGGCCAGATTATTCTGTTATATACTCTATGCAGTGAATACATTTCAGCAAAAATTACTCTTTACACTCGGCACAATCTGGGCGCTACCCATGACAGCTATTGGTTTGCTTCTCGGTTGTGGTGCGTTGGCTTTGGGCGCGCGTGTATCGTTTTCTGATTCTGCACTGGTGTTTTCGCGCTTTCGGTTTTTCAGCACTGGCGCGTTAACGCTGGGGCAGGTGATTCTGCATACTGGGCAAAGTTTGAATGAGCCAGCCTTGACGTATCACTGTGCGGCGTTTGGTGGCGATGACTGTGTTCGCATTGGCACTCACGAACAAGCACACGTTTTTCAATACATGGCGCTCGGTATTTTTTTCTTACCTTTGTATTTTCTGCATGGTGGCATCAGCCACAAAAACCGCTTCGAGAAAGCCGCTGATCGCTTTGCGCAGACGGGTATAGGTTGGTGGCCGTATAAATAAAAACCCTGCCGAAGCAGGGTTTCAAATTTGGTACCGATGATAGGACTTGAACCTACACTATGTCACCATAAGTGGATTTTGAGTCCACCGCGTCTACCATTCCGCCACATCGGCATGTGAACAA
>JAYTOD010000107.1:0-2371 GCA_043747995.1 Arenimonas sp. | reverse complement strand
AACGTGCTGCGGCGCAAAGCATGCGGATTATGGCCGAGCAAATAAAACTTTTTGTCATTGAATCCAGCAAATTCAGCTGATTTTGCTTGGCTTAATTTGTAGCTGTAGTTTTGGAAGGTGTTAAATTGAATATTGAATCGCTCGGTCAGGAATCGCTGAAATCGTCGTTTAATCCGGTATTGCGGCATCTTATCAAAATGCCCGCGCAGCACTGGCCCATTGCTACCAAAAAAATCACTTGGCTTAATAGGTTTAATCAAAGACATATCGTCATTGAAATACACATACTGTTCGGATAAGCCCGGAATACGGTATAGCATCACTTCAATGCTTCGGCTATTAAATGTGGGTAGTAAGTCTAAATGATCACGGAAGATTTCTTTATGATCGATAATCTGAATTTTATCTAATAGTGCTTGATCGATATTTGGCTGGCTTTCAAAATCAGGGCGCTGGTTGTCGGTGACGATAAAAATCTTACGGATAAATGGTGCGAATTTATGTATGGAGCGCAGGCATTGGAATATTTCACCGCGAGATGCAAAACGTGTGGACGCTGCTGAGCGCGGGGTAAATCCAAGTGCTGTTAAGGCTTGATTTATTTTAGCAATATGCGCTGCATCAGCACCATCTACCCAGGTTATTACCGCATCAATAGCTTGGTTTGTCTGAGTCATAAATTACTATTTTCTCCGGAGCCTGCAATAGCCCGTTGTAAGCGATCAGTAATCGCTAGCCACTCGGCATTTTGTGGGGGTTGTTCAAGGATGATAAGTTCAGCATGTTGTTGGTCAAGCAATCGTAAGCTCGCATACAATTGCTGAGCATAAGCGCTTGGGTTATTGGGTAATGCTAAACCATTGAGCCCGTGTGGTACATTGTCTAGACACAGTACAACGGTTTTTTTCTCTAGTGCAACAACGCGCATTTGCTCGCGGCTTATGCAACGTAATGGGGTGCGCGGCGCGTAGTGCGCAGACATATTGCCGGATACACGCGGGCTACTTACTTTCGCACCAATTTGCAGCCCAGCGAGAAAAGGCTGAAGTTGTGCAAAACTGATTTGACCCGGGCGTAGTATTCGTGACGGCGTTTGGGTTAAATCAACGATGGTGCTTTCAATGCCGATTTCGCAGGCACCGCCATCTAGAATCATCGGCGCTTGCGCGCCAAATTCATCCCGCACATGCTGCGCGGTGGTGGGGGAAATATGCCCAAAGCGATTAGCCGATGGTGCGGCAAGTCCACCATTGAATTGTTTCAGCAGTGCCAGTGTCAGGGCATTGTTTGGGCAACGCAAGCCGATGCTTTGTTGGCCGCCGGTTACTTCATTTGGCACATCGCTGCGTTTATTCAAAATTAGCGTGAGTGGTCCCGGCCAAAATTGTTCAGCTAAGCGGTATGCGGTATCGGGAATATTCACTGCCCACCGTGTAAGTTGATCTGCGCCTGAAATATGTACGATGAGTGGATGATTGGCAGGGCGTCCTTTTAAGGCAAATATTTTATTGATAGCCACAGGGTTATTGGCATCTGCTGCTAAGCCGTACACCGTTTCTGTAGGAATAGCGACTAACTCACCTTGCCGCAATAATTGCGCAGCACGGTGGATTTCAAAGTCTTGTTCGCTGTTTGCTGGCATAGGATATTCACAGGGTTTGGCTTATTATAGTGGACAGACACCCATGAGGTTAGTTATGGCAATTTTACGAATGAGCGACCTTGACCTGCGCGGTAAACGCGTACTGATTCGCGAAGACTTGAATGTTCCAATTAAAGAGGGAAAAATCAGCTCCGAGCAGCGCATCAATGCCACCTTGCCCACGCTTAAACTGGCCTTAAGCCAAGGCGCGGCGGTGATGGTGACCTCGCATTTAGGACGCCCGAAAGAAGGTGTTTGGAGCGAGGCCGATTCCTTGGCGCCGGTGGCTGCGCGATTGTCAGAATTGTTAGGGCAGCCAGTAGTGCTGAAAAAAGACTGGCTGGATGGTGTTGAGGTAGAGCCGGGGCAAATTGTGCTGTTGGAAAATTGCCGAATGAATATTGGCGAATCAGCCGATGATGAGGGCTTATCGCAAAAACTGGCCGATTTATGCGATGTATATGTGATGGATGCGTTTGGCACTGCGCATCGCGCCCAAGCCAGCACTCACGGCGCGCTTCGCAAAGCCAAAATCGCCGCAGGCGGCCCATTGCTAATGGCTGAGTTAGATGCACTGGCCAAAGCACTGGAAGCTCCTGCGCGGCCATTGATGGCGATTGTGGCCGGCTCGAAAGTGTCCACCAAGCTTGAACTGCTTAGCAATCTGGTTGGTAAAGTTGATCAGTTGATTGTGGGCGGTGGCATTGCCAATACCTTTATGGCGGCGGT
>JAYTOD010000106.1:0-1583 GCA_043747995.1 Arenimonas sp. | reverse complement strand
ATTATTAATTGATGTTAGCGCTCAAGCAGAGTACGAGAAAGGCCATATATTGGGCGCAAAGCACGTAGCGATGAGCCAATTTGATCCTGAAAACAAACTCTTAGCCAAGGCCAAAGAACTGCCTGTTGCTGTTGTTTGCCGCAATGGCCAACAATCATCCGATGCGGCCAAACGCTTGCATAAAGCTGGTTTCAGCAAAGTGTTTTGGTTGAATGATGGTGTTAATGCTTGGATGCAAGCCGATTTACCGCTCAGCAAAGGTCGTTGAGACTTGATATTATTGAGTCCATCCCCATAAATTCTATTACTTGATTCTTTATCTTGCGTAAACGCATAATTTTCTGGAGTTCACCATGTCTGCAAATTTAACCGAAGGCGCTGTTGTTGACGGCGCACAAGAAGCTGCTTCGTTCAATGTACAAAAAATTTATCTGAAAGATGTTTCGTTTGAAGCGCCTAATGCACCCATGGTATTCAATGAGCAAGGCCAGCCTGAGCTCAATATGAATTTGAGCCAGAAAGTGGCTAAATTAGCCGACGGGGTTTACGAAGTGGTGTTGGGCGTTACCTTAACCTGCGCCATTGAAGACAAAACTATTTATTTGGCCGAAGTGGCGCAAGCTGGTATTTTTGGTTTAGTGGGTTTTGACGAAGCAACTCTTGATGCCATGCTGGGTATTCATTGCCCGAATGTACTTTTTCCTTACGCCCGCCAAATTATTTCCGATATGATCAGCTCGGGCGGATTTCCGCCGTTTTATTTGCAGCCGATGAATTTTGAAGCAATTTATGCCGAAGGCTTGCGTCGCCGTGCTGAGCAAGTTGCCGGTGCCAGCGAAGGCAGTACTGTGATGGCTGAAGGCGGCAACGCGTAATTTCTTGATGGATATGCCAATCATGCGAATTGCCGTGTTGGGTGCCGGATCTTGGGGCACCGCTTTGGCTTCTTTATTGGCGCGCAATGGCCACCAAACCCAGCTTTGGGGCCGCAATGCCGAGCAAGTTCGCAACATTAATGAACAGCACGAAAATACCCGGTATTTGCCGGGTATTATTTTGCCTACGCAGCTTACAGCCAGCACCGATTTAGCCACCACCGTACGCGGGGCCGATTTAATTTTAGTGGTAACGCCTAGCCACGCCTTTACCGAAACCATTGTTGAATTAGCGCCGTATCGCAAACAAGGCGTTGGTGTGTCATGGGCTACAAAAGGCTTCGAGCCAGGCAGCGGGCGTTTTTTGCATGAAGTAGCTGCACAAATTTTAGGTGAAGAGGTGCCACTTGCCGTGGTAACCGGCCCATCGTTTGCTAAAGAAGTGGCGCAGGGCTTGCCAACAGCCGTTACCGTACATTCCGATAATGCTGATTTTGCACAAGCGGTTGCCGAAGCCTTACACGGACCAGCGTTTCGTGCTTATACCGGCAACGACATGCTTGGCGCTGAATTGGGCGGCGCGATGAAAAATGTTTTAGCCGTTGCAACCGGTTTGGCCGATGGCATGAACTTAGGCTTGAATGCACGCGCCGGTTTAATTACTCGCGGTTTGAATGAAATGTTGCGCTTGAATCAAGCTTTAGGTGG
>JAYTOD010000105.1:0-8956 GCA_043747995.1 Arenimonas sp. | reverse complement strand
TGCCGTCGCTTTGTTCCAAAGCATCGCAAATGCGGTCTTGCAGGGATTTTAAATAGGTGCTGACGTCATCGAAAGAGTTCATGATGCAAATCGGTGTGTGCCTGTGTTTATGATACCGCGCTATGGCGCTTATAATAAGCAATGACTTTTCCGCAGCATTTGCCCAATATTCATTTCCGCGACCACTGTTTGGATGCGATGTCGTTTCGTTTTCATGGCGAAGGAGCTCTGCCGTGTGGTTTTCTGGCCGGCAATAGTGCATCGGAATGCTGGCAGATGGGCTCGGATTTTGCTTTCCTTAGTTTGCATATTGCTGAAACCGGTGATTTGGTGGCTGACACCAAGCGAGCCTATGCCGAGCTAATTACGCAGGTGCGGGCATCAGCACACCCGTATCTAATCCGAATTTGGAATTATTTTGCCGACATCAATGTGGGTGATGAAGATGCCGAGCGTTACCGACAATTTTGTGTGGGCCGCGCACAAGCGGTTGATGTAGCTTTCAACAATCCGCCACCAGCTGCAACAGCCATAGGCTACAACGGAAAAAATATCGGCTTATTTGTGATTGCCTTATGTTCAAACACAAAAGCCTTGGCTTTGGAAAATGTGCGGCAAACACCAGCATGGCAGTATCCGCGTCAGTACGGAAAAGTGTCGCCCGGATTTTCGCGTGGTGCGTTGTTGCTAGCTCAAAGCGAATCGCCCATTCTGCTGGCATCAGGCACCGCCAGTATTGTTGGGCATGCTTCTGTGCAAATTGAAGATGTTGCCGAACAGTGCCGTGAGAGTTTGCGAAATTTACGTACGCTACTCGATGAAGGTGAAAAACACGGGGGCGCACGCTTTGATTTTTCTGCTTGCCAAGCCTTGAGGGTATATGTGCGCGATCCGTCGCAGCTCGCTACTATTCAAGCAGTATTTGAGCAAAGCGGCATTCCCACGCAAAATATTGTGTATGTGCATGGCGAAGTTTGCCGGCGCGAATTGGCGGTGGAGTTGGAAGGCGTGTTTGGCGCACTGCAGGGTGGGTCTCGACCCACCATGTTATTACAACGCCGAACGCAGTCCTAAATGCTCAACAAATGGCTGAAAATCGCGGTCTGAAAATAGCAGCGGTATGTTTCGATCGATACAGAATGTAGCGATGATGACATCGGCAGTTTTGCGTATGCTAATTCCCTTTTTTCGTAAGCGGCGGTAATTTTCCGCACAGGAAATAACCGCATTTGAGCCAAGCAGATTATGCAAAGCAAACGCATCTAGCATCTGTTTCGCTGCCTTGTAATCCTTGTCTTCACGAAAGCCTTGTAGGATTTCTAAGGCAATTAAATCGCCGATTAGCACGTCTTGTATGCCCAACGCTTGGTGCAAGCATTCGGTTTCGGGAGAAACCTTGCCTTTGAAATAATCAATCCAAACACTGGTATCAACAAAAATCATTTAGCGCGCCGCAAATCGTCAAGATCGCCTTGCCAATTCAAGTTGCCGCGCTGGCTTTTTATGCGCTCCTGTTGTTTCAAACGAATCAAGGTTTTCAGGCCAAGCTCTACTGCTTCGCGCTTCGTCCCTACGCCACTTGCTTTCAAGGCTTCGCTCATCAATTGGTCGTCAATCACAATATTAGTTCTCATAGGGAAGTGCTCGCTCAGAATTCGCTGTACACATTATATGTACATATTATACACATCGCAAATTGTTGAGGCCAATATAGTTTTGCAGAAGTATAGAAGCCGCGCCATCAGAAAACGTTAGCAATTAGCGTAGGAAAATATTGACGGTTATTTCGCTTTTAAATTATTTTCGAACAATTCATAAATTCGCCGGTATTGGTCGTACCAACTTTCCGGTTGCGCATACGTGTGCCGTTCGAGCGGATACGAGGCCATTGTCCAATTGCCTTTCTTCATTTCGATTAGGCGTTGCGATAGGCGCACTGAGTCTTGGTAGAACACGTTGTCGTCCATCATGCCGTGGCTGATCAGTAATGCGCCTTTTAGATTTTCAACGTATTCAATTGGCGAAGATTTTTTGTACGCTTCTGGATCCACATCGGGCGTGTTTAAGATATTGGAGGTGTATTCGTGGTTATAGGTAGTCCAATCGGTAACTGGCCGCAGTGCCGCACCCGCTTTGAACACTTCCGGCGCGCGGAACAATGCCATAAAGCTCATGAAACCACCGTAACTGCCACCGTAAATACCGACATTGGTTTTATCGCCCTGATAATTGGCAACCATATAATCAACGCCGTCGATATAATCATCTAATTCAGGATGGCCCATCTGCCGGTAAATGGCGGTGCGCCAGTCGCGGCCATAACCTTCCGAGGCACGGAAGTCCATATCGAGCACCACATAGCCTTGTTGCACTAATAGATTGTGGAACATCTGTTCGCGAAAATAATTTGGGTAGCGGTTGCTGACGTTCTGCAAATAGCCCGCACCATGCACAAACATCACAATCGGGTATTTTTTACCGGCTTCAAATTGTGCTGGTTTATAGAGCTTGGCCCAGATTACGCCGGCGCCGTGTTTGGATGGCACTTGTACATATTCCGGTTGGATAAAGCTGCGCGCTTTAAATTCAGCAGTACGCGTGTCGGTGAGTTTTTTTGTTGCACCAGTTTGCGCGTCTAGCATTGCCAGCTGCGGCGGCATATAACTAGATGAATAACGCACGGCGAGCTGTTGATTATTAGGCGATAAGGCAAAATCCTCCACGCCATCAAGCGCGCTGATTTCCTTCACGTCTGTACCGTCGGCATTGACCCGACACACTTCATAATCGCCTGGCCATTGCCGATTGCACACGAAATACGCTTGAGTGCCTGCGTTGTTCCACTGCACCGAACTGACTTCGAATTTACCCGATGTAATGGCTTTAGCAGTTTTACCTTCGCCCACATACAACTGGCTATAGCCGCCTTGCTCCGACAAATACCAGAATTGATTATTGGGCAGAAAGCCGTATTCGTTGAAGCTCCAATTAATCCAAGCTGCATCCGTTAAGCGATGCCGCGTACTGAGCTTGCCATTGGCAAAATCAACACCAGCCAACCAGCGGTCTTTGTTATCCACGGTGCGAATCATCAGCGCCAGCTTGCTACCATCAGCGCTCCAAACCGCAGGAAAATCCAGCCGAACTGCGCGATTGCCTTTTTGCGCATCCAGTTTTTGGGCTTTACGCAATGCAGCTAATGGGTCGGTGGCAATGCCTGGCAAGCTTGAAAAGTCGAGTTCGCGCACCTGCTGTGTTTTCACATCTACCAGCCAAAGTTTTTGCGCCAGCGGCATGTTTCGGCCAACACGGGTGCGGGTGTCTTCAAATTCTTCAAAGCCGCTTTCAGTCACATACTTCGGCATTTTGCTGGTTTGGCCTTCATCGGCGCCTTTCTCGGTGGTGATAACGATTGCGTAGCGCGAATCAGGGGAAAGTGCACTACTACTGATATCAACATTGTTGCCTAAATACGTTGCCGCAACTGCGTTACTGCTATCACTTAATCGACGATTGTCGCGGTCTTTGCTGAGCGCTTCGCGTTCGGTTTTTTGGCGAGAGAGCGTGGCAATTAAACGCAGTTCATGCGCTGTGGTGTTGCTAACTGGCGGCGTTTTGCTCGGGTCTTTTTCAGCTTTCAATAGCAATACCGGTTCGGTTAAACCATTGGCGCGCCATGCATACCAATCGTTGCCGCGCTGAAACAATACACTTTTACCATCAGCTGAAAATTGTGCGGAAGATTCGTTGTCGGCTGATTTAGTAATCTGCGTTAAAGCTTTACTGCTGAGCGTGCGAACAAACACATCGCCTTGCCGAACGAACACTGCGCGCGAATGTGTGGCATCAAAACTTTGGCTTGCTTCATCCAGCTCGCTCCACTCGGTGTTTTCAACCCGCGCCGCCTGGCCATTTTGGGCGTTCAGTTGGTAGGTTGCGCGAACGGGTGATGCGCTTAGTTTTTGTCGGTAAAACACCGATTGCGAATCCGCCGACCACCATGCCGACTCAATTGGCGTACCAATCCAATCTGGATGTGCCATCGCCTGATCAAGCGTAATAGGGGTTTGCGCCACGCTATGGGCGCTTAATAAGGCGGTGCTGAGGGCAAAAATACGGATTAAAAACATAAAAATTCTCGTTTCAACAAATATATAGAGTATCAAACTCTAAAGCACTTTCCTGAATCGGCAATGTAGAGGACAATTACACAAAGGCTTCGGACTGTTTATGCGCGTTTTTGTGTATCAATCTCAGAAAAAACCAGGTACCTATTTGTATCTTGGCACGCGTGACGGTTTTGATCAGGTGCCTGAATTTATTCAAAGCCCGTTGCGGCCTTGGCAGCCGGCGTTAGAATTCGATCTTGTCGAAGGCCGGCAATTAGCGCGTCTCGATGCCAATATGCTTAAGCATAGTCTGCATGAGCAAGGGTTTTATCTGCAATTCCCGCCCACTGTACTCGATCCATTAGTAGCCGGCGGAGTGGGCGATGGTTGAGTTTCTAATGCTGAGCTCTGAGCTCGCACTATTGCATGCATTGATGGTAGAGATACTCAAGGCCGGTATGCAACCTAAACAATGGCGGTTTATAACTGCATTAAAATCCGTGATTAGGTTGAGTGTTTTATGGTTAGTGCTACAAAGTGTTGTAGCGGTATTACTTATTTGGCCCATACAGGCCGTGCAACAAACCCAAGGTTTGTGGTCGGTATTGTTTTTAGCCTTAGCGCTCGGCCTAACTATTCTTGGTCTGCAGCGCCTATGGCCAAACTGGGCACAGCTTGAGCAGGACATTCAGCAAGGTTGGCCTAGTTTAGATATGGCTAGCCCAACATTCGGTTTTTGGCGTAGCGCCTTGGCCGCGGCCGGTCTTTTTATCTTAGTTATGCCAGCCTTATTGATATGGGTGGGTTGGAATTTTTGGCCAAGCGGCAGTAGCTTGTGGCTAATTGGCTATGGCGTGCTTGCTGTGATTTTGCATGCGGTTGCGGTTAAAATTCACTTGCCGCGCCATCAAGAAGGCCTTGAGCCAAGCAAAGCCACAACGCAACAAGCATCGGTATTCAACTTAGATCCTGATGTTGCCTTAATTGAAGCAGTACAAAATGGACAAATACAGGCGGCATTAGATGCACTTGATGCCGGCGCTAATCCACATCAGTTACCTATTGCAGGAGCAAAAGACCAACGCAGCTTGATGAGTATTGCCAGCGCCATGAGTGATCTGCGTTTATTGCGCGCTTTAATTGGCAGTGGTGTCGCTGTTAATGCTTTCCATGCCGGCTTGAACCCTTTATTGGCTGCTACCCGCGATAGTTGGCATGGCCGTTCCGAAGCCGTTACTATGTTGATTACCAACGGTGCCAATGCCCAAGTTGCCGATGCTGAAGGCAATACACCCCTGCACCACGCCATGCGCAGTACTGATGCGGCGGTGGCGGCGTTATTGCTCGATGCCAGCGCCGATAAAGAAGCAGTTAATAGCGAAGGATTTACGCCTTTAGCTCTGGCTTGCCAGGCCGCTAATTGGCGTGTTGCGCGCTATATGTTGGAACGCAAAGCCAAGGTTGAGCCTGAACTTGCCGAGCCAGTTTTGATTGCTGCTGCAGGCGCTGAAGATGATGAAATCGGTATTCGACTTTTACATAAACATAAAGCCAAAATTGATATCCGTGGTAAGCAGCAACGTACACCGTTAATGGTTGCCGCGCAAGCAGGATTGGTGGAAGTGGTTGCTGTATTAATTGAGCTTGGCGCGCAGATTAACGCGCAAGATGAAACCGGCCTTGGCGCGTATAGTTTAGCCGCTCAAATGGGCGAGACCGATGTACTGAAGAAATTACAGGAGTCAACTAAACTCAATCGACAATTAGCTGATCAACAAGGCAAAACAGCTTTAGATTATGCCTTAGCAAATGGACGATGGAACGCAGTTGCTTGCATTGATCCAGATTATCCATTGCCCGAACATATCAACAATCAGCCAAGCGCTGGCACCCAAGACTCAGGTATTCAACAACTGCAACAGGCGCTAACAGCTGGCAACTTTAGCCTTGTCGATAATTTGCTACAGACCGGACTACAGCCTAGCAACAAAGAGCTTGCCGATTTAGTGTTCAGCTTTAGCCAAACCGAAAGTCGCACAGCATTAGATTGGCTAATGCAGCAAGGTGGACATATTTTTTGCGAAGATGCCGCTGGACTCACAGTTTATCAGCGCTTGATGCAAACCCATCAAAACCAAAGTGATTTACTACAATATTTCCTCTCTAAAAACCAAGTAATCACTGGCTCAAGTTGTTTGGCGGCGTTTTTAGAGTCGTGTTTGCATCACGATTTTAGCCGGCGTTTTGATGAGCAATTAGCATTGCTTTTAGTACAACAAGGCGCTGATCCGTTTTGTGGCACTGCAACCGGTAAATCGCCGCCAATCGTATTAGCCATCCGATTAGGTTGGCAGCGCTTGAGTAAGGTCTTGCTAGAATTGGGCGTGGATGCCAACAGCACGGATAGTGCCGGCATGAGCGCGCTACATTTCGCAGCACAATTAGGCCGAAGCACTTTGTTGCAAGAGCTTGTTTTGCATGGCGCGAATCCGGAGCAACGCGCAAATAATGGCCAAACGCCCTTAGGTTTGGCAACCATACAGGCCGATTCAGCCTGTATTGAGTGCTTATCTTGGCCTGAGTGGCAATTGCCGAAGCGCAAATTGCATGGCGGTGATTTGCCAAGTGCGGTGTTATCAAAAGATATTTCAGCGGTTAAAAAACTATTACGTTTAAACTTGCCGGTTAATATTCTTGATTACAAGGGTTCAACGGCATTAATTCATGCCTGTGGCCAAGGCCAAGCAGAGATGGTTGCGTTGCTTTTGAGTTACGGCGCTAACATAAGCATCCCGGCGCGTTCAGGTGCATCGGCGGTTTGGGCAGCAATTAGTCAGGGGCAAGTGAATATCTTGCAGCAATTATTAACGCATGGTGCCGATGCTAATCAGGCGGTTGCTGGATATCCGCCACTGAATTTGGCCTGTTTAAGCGGTAACACTGAACAGGTTGCATTGCTGCTTGAATATGGCGCTGTAAGTTCTGCCATCGATAGCCATGGCCAAAATGCGCTACATGCTTGTGCAGGTTTTTTGACCTCCGATAAGGCCCGCTTAGACGCAGTGATCATGGTGGACATGTTGCTACGTGTCGGAGTGCCGCTCAGCGAATGCGATAACCATGAACAAACAGTCTTGCATCTTTTTTGCGGTGCCGCTTTGCAAAAAACACAAAGTTTAAAAGAAGGCGTGGTGCTTTCCGCTGTGGATCGTTTGTTGCAAGAGTCACCCAGCATTGATGCAGTCGATTCGCGCGGCTTCACGGCTTTGCATCATTGTGCCGCACGTGGCTATGGACAGTTGGTTGAACGGCTTATTTCATCCGGTGCAGATAAAAACTGCCGCGATAACCTAGGCCGAAGTGCGTACGATTTTGCAGTTATGGGCGGGTTCTCGGAAGTCGCCAATCGCCTGCAAGACAGGCCGGAGCGGGTTGATATCGCCAGTCTGCTGACCAAGAAAGATCAGCTTTAAGCGCAGGCCTATAGTGTAAATACGTTAGCATTTTCTGCTAGACTCAAAACTAAAGGGCGCAGTCCCTTGGTGGTGCTTTAATTTTCGTTGTTTTTTTGATTTTGGGGAATATGAAGATGCGTTCTAGTTGGGTATTAGTTGTGGGTTTAACCTTTGTTGCTTCAAGCGCAAGCATGGCTCAATCCATGGAATATAGCAAAAAACTGGCTGGTAGTATTGATATTACAGCACAGGGTCGAGTTAGCACCTATGATTTGCAAACTGCTGGCGTGCCTGCTATCGATCAAGGCTTGGGTTCCTTAATCGAGTCTTGGCAGTTTAATGTGCCAACAAATTTTGCCGGACCAAAAGCAACCAAAGCAGATTTTGTGATTACATTGGTCCGCAAAAATATGGCCGATGAAAAATATATCGTAAAGCGGGTTGAGTTTTTTCCACTCAATGCTAGCCCAAAAGTGCGACGTCCGCAAAGCCCTGAGGAGTTGGCGTATTGCAGGCAGTTAGACGCACCTGCTCGCAATGACATTATCTGCTCAGCGATATTACCCAATGATCCTGACTTGGTGCTTAGCGCCGAAGTGTATGTAGCCATCAAGAAAATAGATGGTGAGCCGCAAGTGTCCATCGAAAGTCTGAATATATATAGTAGTCAAAATACAAAACTGCTCAGCAAGAGTATTCGCGTTGCTAAAGTAAAATACAGTGAAGCAGCATTAGCATGGGCAAAGAAAAACAGCCAAGGCTTTTTGCAGGACAAAGACCTGTTCCTAACGCGTGTTGAATATGTTCAAGCTCCGAATACATTGCTTTGGCGCCGCCAGGAAAATGTTGCTGATGCACCAGCTGCTTGGGTTAACGACGACTTCCGCGCCAAGACAAAATATGTTGGCCAAGGCGGCTTAGAAATTATTGTGCAGTAACAAAACCCCGCCGAAGCGGGGTTTGTTTTTAGCGAGTTTGCGAATTGCGTGGCATATAATCCAAGCGGCGCAGTTCAACAATTGAATCACCGATTACGCGGCCTTCCACCAATTCATAGCCCATTAGCGCATACACGCGGTTGCCTATGAATATTGGTCGGGCGTTGCCATACCAATCCACGCAGCTGGCTTTGCAGTTATCGTCTAAGCGGGCATTCGGGGCTGCCACTAACAAACCCATGTCGCTGAGTTGCAGGTTTTTATTACGCAAATATTTCACTGCGGCTGTTGGTCGTTCATCGCCACCACCCAAAATAGGCAGGCCGAGCATGCCGGATTGTGCGTCTTGTGGTTGATAGAAAAAGCCGTGGGTGCGGCTTTCGCTTTGCACCGCATTGCGCTGAATATAGCCGGCAACTGGCGTGGCTTTATTATCCAAACGAATGGAAGAAAA
>JAYTOD010000104.1:0-5932 GCA_043747995.1 Arenimonas sp. | reverse complement strand
CCATTTTTCAATGCCTTGGTTGAATTCATGATTTCCGGCCCAGTGATGATTCAGGTGTTGCAAGGCGAGAATGCATTGCTGAAAAACCGCGAATTGATGGGCGCTACTAACCCAAAAGACGCCGCGCCAGGCACCATTCGTGCCGATTTTGCTGAAAGCATTGATGCCAACGCCGTACACGGCTCTGATAGCTTAGAAAATGCTGCGATTGAAATCGCCTATTTCTTCGCTGCTACCGAAGTATCTGCGCGCTAAATTATGTCTGAGCTGGCGAAAATCAATTTACTTGACTTAGACCGCGCTGGTCTGGAGCAGTTTTTTACCGATGAACTCGGTGAAAAACGCTTTCGCGCTCAGCAAGTTATGAAGTGGATTTATCATCGCCACATTTGCGATTTTGAACAAATGAGTGATTTGGGCAAAACCTTGCGTGCAAAACTGCAAGAACGCACAGTAGTGATGCCGCCGGCCATAATTATTGATAAACCTTCAACAGATGGCACGCACAAATGGCTGCTGGGTATGGATCAATCGAACGCGATTGAAGCGGTATTCATTCCCGATAAGGGTAGGGGCACTTTATGTGTTTCCAGTCAAGTGGGCTGTGCATTAAATTGCCATTTCTGTTCAACGGCAACGCAGGGCTTTAACCGTAATTTGTCCACCGCAGAAATTATTGGTCAAGTCTGGGTGGCAGCCAAGCACTTAGGCAATGTCCCGCATTTTCAGCGCAAGCTTACCAATGTGGTGATGATGGGCATGGGCGAGCCATTGATGAATTTCGATAACGTGGTGCGTGCGATGAGTATTATGCGTGACGACAACGGCTTTGGCCTAGCCAACAAGCGCGTCACGTTATCCACCGCAGGCTTAGTACCGATGATAGATAAACTTTCTGAAGTCAGTGACGTGTCGTTAGCGGTATCACTGCATGCACCAACCAATGACTTACGCACTGAATTGGTACCGCTGAACAAAAAATATCCAATAGAAGAACTACTCGAATCCTGCGTACGCTATGCAATGCGTAAGCCGCGCACCTCCATCACCTTTGAATACACCATGATGAAAGGCGTAAATGATCTGCCAGAGCACGCTAAAGAACTCAGCAAGTTAATGCGTAAAATTGATGCGCGCGTTCAACGCGCAAATACCGCCAAAGTTAACCTAATCCCATTTAACCCGTTCCCTGGAACACGCTTCGAGCGTTCTGACGATCTGCAAATACGTGATTTTCAGAAACTTCTCCTCGATTCGGGTGTCTTAACCATGGTGCGTCGCACTCGAGGTGATGATATTGACGCTGCTTGCGGCCAACTTAAAGGGCAGGTTATGGATAAAACACGGCGTCAAGCAACCTTCAATGCGAAAATGCACATTCACAGCGTCACACAAACTTAATTAAAATAAATATGAATCCTATCCAAAATCCATTATTCAAAGAACCTGTAGGTTCATCGTTTAGAGCTAAGCGTGAAGAACTTGGCATGTCCATTGAGGAAGCCGCAAAAAGCATGAAGTTTGGTGCGCACTTTATACAAGCAATCGAGAATGAGCAATGGGATCTTTTAGGCCCGGCCATTTTCGCCAAAAGTTATATTTCAAGCTACATTAAATTGCTTGGTTTAGATGAAAAGATTAAAAATGAAATTCCTAATCTAAGCCTTGGTACACCTGTATTAAAAGCCATAATACAAACACGCGTCGAACCTGAAGGCATACAATCCAAGTCTATTCTTGCTATGGTGAGTTTACTCGGCATAGTGGTCTTACTTGTCTCTCTGTATTACCGTAATCCATTGCCTGACACAGAGAGCGTTGATAACAGTATTCCACTTTCTGTAACGCCAAGCGAAACTATTGCAATACCTGTTGCGGTCAGCCAGGCAAATACCGCATCGCCTCAAGCATCAAAGGCAAGTGCTAAATTGCCACTGCCGCTGCCTCAATTAACACCCGCTGGCGTAACACAATTAGTGATTCGAACCAAGCAAGAAACCTGGTTAGAAATTCGTGATAGTACTAATGCTGTACTTTTCAGCGAGCTAATTCCAGCCAACCAAGTACGCACACAAAACTTGGGCAAAATTGGTAAAATCACTCTAGGCAAGGCTAGTAGTGCGGAATTGCTTATAAATAATACAATCCAAAATATTGCCCCATATATCAAAAAAGATGATGTAGCTCGATTCACAGTTGATGTAAACGGCTCTGCTGTTGCATTAACACCTTAACCCATCGGATCTGAAAAATAATTATGTCTGAACAATACGACGAACACGAACAAAGCGAACGCGTTAAGCAGTGGCTATTAAAGAATGGATCAAATATTTTGACCTTCATTCTGCTTATTGTAGCGGCAGTCAGCACATGGCATTGGTGGCAGGGCAAGCAAACTAAAGATAATCATGAAGCTGCAAGCCAATACCAAGTTTTTATTTCAGCCATAGAAAAGCCAGACTTAGCCAAAGCTACAGTGCTAGGCACAGCATTTATTAAGAATTACACCAAAAGTGACTATGCATTCTTTGCTTCACTTCGATTAGCTAAAATGTATCTGGGGCAAGGCAAAGTTGATTTAGCCATGAGCACACTAGAAAACGCCAAAAGTGTTGCGCACAATCCGCAACAAATTGAACTTCTTGCAATTCGTAAAGTTCAAGTGTCGCTATCGCAAGCTAAATACGAGCAAGCAGCAAAACAGCTCAATGCCCTTAAACCGCAATATTACATAGCCACATTCGATGAACTACAAGGTGATTTGGCTATGGCAAAAAATCAAACTGCACAAGCAGCTAAATTTTACCAAAGCGCATTAACTAAGCTAGATGCAGCAGCTAGTTCGCGCTTATTAATTGAAATGAAGCTTTCAGAAGCTGGCGGCAAAGCCGGCAAATCATCGGAGATCCGTTAATGGTCAATAAAACATTTGCTCTTATTGCAGCACTAAGCATAATTACCGGTTGCTCTACCATAAGCAATCTGTTCAAAAACGACAAAGAAAAAGCTACCACGCCCAGCGCATTAACCGATATTGCTAACCCAATTGCGATTAAAAAAGTATGGTCGGTTTCTGTAGGTACAGGCGAGGGTGATTTAGGTGTGCGCCAAAAGCCAGCCATAGAAAATGATTTAGTCTTTGCAGCTGATTCAGCCAATCGTCTTATTGCAGTTGAAAAGGCCACTGGCAAAGTTAAGTGGTCAGCAAAGCCTAATTTAGAAGCCAAGAAAGGTGGCTGGAAATTCTGGCAGAAATCCACTCAGCCATTTGCTTTAACCGGTGGGCCTGCAGCTAATTCTGGCTTGGTTGTTATTGGTGGGCGAAATGGTGAAGTATTCGCATACAACGCCATAGATGGTTCTTTGTTGTGGAAAACAATGGTTACTTCTTCGGTTATGACAGCACCGCTGATAACTTTCGATACCGTTGTTGTACGCGCCAATGATGGCAAAGTTATTGGTTTAGACTTATCTAATGGCACTAAAAAATGGCAGTTTGATCGAGGTCTTCCAAGTCTAAGTGTGCGCGGTAACAGCGCTCCTGTACTTGGCCCTGGCTTGATTTTCATTGGCTATGAAGACGGCACCGTTATTGCATTGCGCCAGCAAGATGGGCAGCGCGTATGGGAGCAATTGGTAGCCAAAGCGAATGGTCGTAATGAATTAGAACGCATGGCTGATATTGACGGCGAGCTACAAGTTGGTGATCGCGAATTATTTGTGAACTCATTTCACAACGCTACGATGTCGATCTCTTTAGCCAATGGCCAACCTATTTGGACACGCGATATTGGCGGTTATGCAGGTATTGCATTGTTATCTGACCGCGTTGTGATTTCGGATAATGGCGGTAATGTTTGGGCTTTAGATCGCAATGGCGGTGCCGATATATGGAAACAAGTCAGTTTAAGCAAACGTTGGTTAACAACACCAGTGGTCCAAGGTGCATACATTGTAGTTGCTGACCGCGAAGGCTATGTGCATTGGTTAGATGCGCAAACCGGTGATTTGAAAGGTCGCGTTAAAACTAGCGGGCCAGTTGTTGGAAGTCCTGTTGTCTCTGATGACGGCATTTTATTGATTCAAAGTGTTGACGGTAAATTGTCTGCTTATAGTTTGGCGCAATAAATATGCTGGATATGGTCGCACTCGTTGGTCGGCCGAATGTTGGTAAGTCCACGTTATTTAATGGTTTAACACGCACGCGTGATGCTTTGGTGCATGATGAGCCGGGCGTTACCCGTGATCGTCATTACGGCTATTGTCGGCTAGATCCAGAGCGCCCATTTATTGTCTGCGACACCGGTGGTGTGTCCGGCGAAGACGAGGGCCTCGCTGGAGCAACCGCTAAACAATCATGGCAGGCCGCTACAGAAGCTGCATTGATTCTATTTATTGTCGATGCAAAATCGGGTCCAGAATTGCTTGATCATGAAATATTGTTAGGCTTGCGAAAACTCAACAAGCCAATGATTTTAGTCATCAATAAAATCGATACCAAAAACTCGAACGACACCATTAACGATTTTGCATCGTTTGGTTTTCAACATGTTTTGCCCATAGCTTCCGCGCACCAGCAAGGTGTACCTGAGTTAATAGAATTGATTACCTCAATTCTGCCAAAACAAAATGTCGATGAATCACTGGTAGATGATGGCCGCTTACGCTTAGCGTTTATCGGTCGCCCTAATGTTGGTAAGTCAACTTTGGTTAATCGCTTGCTCGGTGAAGAGCGTGTAATTGCCTCTGATGTTCCAGGTACAACACGCGATTCCATTTCGGTGGACTTAGAGCGTGATGGTCATGAATATCGACTGATTGATACCGCGGGCCTTCGCAAGCGCGGCAAACGAGAAGAAGCGGTTGAAAAGTTTTCGGTGTTCAAAACTATGCAATCCATTCAAGATTGCCAAGTTGCGGTGGTATTGCTGGATGCAGGTGAGGGCGTAACAGAACAAGATGCGACTGTGCTTGGTCATGTATTAGATTCTGGCCGGGCATTAGTGATCGCGGTCAACAAATGGGACAACCAAAGTGTTTATCAACGTGAACAAACCAAGAGTTTATTAGACCGGAAACTGTCTTTTTGCACATGGGCGCCAATAGTTACCATTTCAGCAAAGCATGGCACTGGTATGGCAGAGCTTTTCAAAGTCATTCATAAAGCGTTTGACAGTGCAACCCGCAAATTCACTACCGCCGAAGTCACTAAAGCAATTGAAATTGCTTATACAACTTTCCCGCCACCAGTGGTGCGTGGGCATGTGGCAAAAATGAAATACGGGCACCCGGGCAATACCAATCCGCCAACCTTCATTGTGCATGGCACACGCTTAAAAACCTTACCAGATAGCTATCGTCGCTACTTAGAGAATTTTTTTCGTAAACGCTTCAAACTGATTGGCACACCAATCCGTTTTGTCTTTAAAGACGGTGAAAACCCGTATGAAGGCAAGAAAAACGTGCTGAACGATCGCCAGCTGGAAAAGCGTAAGCGTCTAATTCGCCACAATAAACGTAAATAATCTGGTATGCCCATTTCTGCGGTCAGCGTTGCCCAGGCTTATGCCATGCAGCAAAATGGCATGCTATTGATTGATATCCGCGAAGCCGACGAATGGGTTTTGGGAATTGCCCAGCATGCCAAAACCATCAGTAAGGCTGAATTAGAGAAAAACACCTGTCATTACCTAAGCAGTTTCGAGCATCCTGTTTTATTGCTTTGCGCGGGCGGTAAGCGCTCTGATGCCTGTGCTCTAGCACTAACAGCCTTGGGTTATACAGCCGTGCATTCCGTACAAGGTGGCACTTTGGCTTGGCAGGCAGCCAATATGCCAATGCAAGCCTACGCGGCAAGCGATTTCGAGCTTCGTTATGCACGTCAAATGGTTTTGCCGAATATAGGCCGAGCTGGGCAGGAAAAACTGGCTAA
>JAYTOD010000103.1:0-12064 GCA_043747995.1 Arenimonas sp. | reverse complement strand
ACTATGATTCGTTCTCATGGCATTCGGCAACGGGCAGCTTCGCCACGCATCAGCACAACCCTATCGAAATAAACCAAGCATAGAGAATTGATAATGGTTGCTTTGCCCAAAACCCGTCGCACTAAAGTTGCACGCTATAAACACGTTGATCGCGTTGAAGTCTATCTGTGGGGAGACCTCATGGGAGCAGTTGCGCTAGATCCACGCTTTGGCTATTACGTATTCGCCTATGCGCCCTCCTTCATTGCCAAAGGTGTGCAACCATCCCCACTAAAAATGCCACTAAGAGAAGAACCGTATCTGTTTACCGATTTGCCAGCAGAAACTTACAAGCGCCTGCCAGCCCTGTTAAGTGACGCGCTTCCAGATGATTTTGGCAGTGCGCTCATCAATAAATACATGGCGGAGCGTGGCATTGCAACAGAACAAGTCACTGAAATCGACCGGCTTGCCTACATGAGTAACCGAGCAATGGGCGCTTTGGTATTTAAGCCATCACGCGGCCCAGCTAGACACAAAACCATGCCGATTGAACTGAGCCAATTAGTTTCAGAAGCACGCAAAGCAGTGACTGGAATATTGACTGATGCTGAGCACAGCAATGCCGCACTGCGTAGCATCATTGATGTGGGTACATCTGCCGGAGGTGCGCGCGCCAAAGCAGTCATCGCTTGGAACCGACAAACCCATGAAGTTCGTTCAGGTCAATTTGAGGTTCCTGAAGGATTCGAGCACTGGCTGTTAAAGTTCGATGGCATCGGCAAAGATCATGAGTTAGGCGCATCTGGCGGATATGGACGTATCGAATACGCCTACTACTTAATGGCCAAAAAAGCAGGCATCACCATAACGGAGTGCCGACTTCTCGAAGAAAATGGCAGAGCACACTTCATGACGCGACGCTTCGACCGCGAACACGTAAACACCCGACACCATATGCAAACCTTATGCGCGATGGCGCATTTGGATTACAAGAAAAAAGGCACTAACGCCTATTCACAACTATTTATGACCATCAACCAATTAGAGCTTGCCTATGAGCCGCGTGAACAAGCCTTTCGGCGAATGGCATTCAATGTGATGAGTCGAAATTGCGACGACCATACTAAAAATATTTCATTCCTACTTAAAGAAGGTGGCGAATGGGCGCTAGCACCTGCCTATGACATCACTTTTGCGCACAACCCCAAAGGTGAATGGACTAATCAGCACCTGATGTCAGTCAACGGCAAGTTCAGTGGATTTACAGAAAGTGATCTGCTCGCGGAAGCCGATCGTTTCAAGATAGGCACAGCACTAAATGTGATCCAAGAAGTCCGAGATGCAATCCATGCTTGGCCATCTTTTGGTAAAAATGCCGGTTTATCACAAACACAAATCGAGAGCATAGCCTCGCAGCATCTACTCTTAATCCAATAAAAAACCCACCATTCGGTGGGTTTTTGAATTATTTCACCGCGAAATCTTGCAACACAGCATTATGCGGCAACTAAATCGAATTTCACACGGAACCCGAGCGCCGTTGCGGCGCGTGTCATGGTATCCAATGTCAGCCCAGTGTCTTCGGAATCCAAGATACGATCAACAACGGTTCGGCTGGTGTGCATTCGTTTGGCTAACGTGGACTTGTTCAAACCAGCGGCCTGCATAGCCTGCTCAATCTGCCAAGCGATAACGCGCTTCACTGCCACTGCGGTCGCTTCATCAAGTTGGCCATCTTCGGCCAAGAATTCATCAAAACTGCTTCCAATATGCGGATTCTTTTTCATTTCAACACCTCTTTCATTCGTGAACGCGCTAATTCCAAATCATTTTTCGGCGTACTACTACTTTTCTTAACAAACCCATGCAAAAGCACCATGCTTGAACCAACCAACGTGAACAATACCCTGGCGATGCCGCCCGGGATGGCGCTACGCACTTCCCAAAGGTCGGCTTCCATTTTACGTACAACAGGCATTCCCATTGGCCAACCAAATTGAACCGTCTTAATATCCGCGCCAATGGCCTTGCGTGCACCGATGGAGAGATCGTTCTTTAACCATTCTCTGACAGGTTCTTTACCCGCACTTGAGCAGTAAAATCGGACGGTAAGCGTGGATTGCATGCATTAATTGTACTTATCTAAGTGCATATGTCAACGACAATTTATTACAGTAGCCAATAAAAAAACCCACCATCAGATGGGTTTTTGAATTATTTTTTACCGCGAAGTCTTGCAACGCGACGACGTGCAAACTTTTGGCACTGTTGCCGCCCCATCAATCCGCTATGGTGACAGTATGCAACCACCAAGGATTCCCATGCGCGCGCTACAACATCCACACTTTCGAACCTATTTCACCGCCATTATTGCCTTAGCCGAATTGGCGCATTTAGCTTTCGAGCATTTTAATGGCGGTATTGTCAGTCACCATATTTTGAACGACCGCAATTTGCCTTCTATATCCAATGCATTTGGCATCGTTCTGTTGCCAGTTTTGGCGTGGTATTTGTCTGGCCAAGTACAGCAACGCATTGCAAAAGACGCCAAACAAGCCAAACGCATTGTATTGTGCTTTTTCAGCGCACTGGTATTCGGATTGGCGCTTTCAACCGCCTTTACGCTTGGCCAAGAAACCGTTAGCGGCTGGCTATTTAAAGGCATGTTGCTGGGCGCAGTATTTTTGCCACTGTATCGCGCTGAAATCGTGTTCGGTTTTATTTTGGGAATGACGTTTACATTTGGAGCCATTCTGCCCAGCATTATTGGCACAATCGTTGTGCTGCTTTCAATGCTCTTTCAGCTGATTATATGGCCAGCGCTTCGCACGTTATTCGCCAAAAAAGGCGGCGGCGGTACTTCCTCCGATTAATTACTTAAATCACAGCTAATAAAAAACCCACCATTAGGTGGGTTTTGAATTATTTTTTACCGCGAAGTCTTGCAACGCGACGACGTGCTCGTGCTTTTCTCATGACGATGAACCTTGGTGCGTTAACGGACGGCTATTATCGCACAAATCCTCCACGGCCGTTGCCTGAACCTGAATACAATGAGGAAATGTAGGGGCGCCGCTTGCTGCGCTCTACGACGATATAGTCAACCAAACGCCTCTAAGCGCGCTAGCGCATGCGGCCACAGCGTATCGCAGTGTATGCTGCGGAAAAAATTCAGATGGCCAATGGATTTTGCGCCGAAATCGGCCGGTTTTAGGGTTTCCATCGCATTGGTTTTTGCGTTCGAGTAATATGGCTGCAAAGCAGAAACCGCTTCCGATGTACCCCAGGCATCGTCAGAAATCTGGTAAAGATGCAGGTGGCCGGTGAATTTTGCAGCATTGCCACGCGCATCAAATTGCGGGGCATCGAATACAAAACCCGGACTTTTTGCCCATTGTGCAAATTCATGGCCAAGCTTTGCCGACAAATCGTGTGTTAATCCAGCCCAGCCAGGCCAGTAGCCGAATAAAGACGTGCTCAGCGGCACAACTGTGTACCAACTTAAAAAATGTCCATAGCGGTATGGCCGCGCCATCAATGGCCAATAGGCCGAAAGTGCCGCTACACCCAAAATACCATTAATGCGATGACTAGCAGGCGTGACGCCAGGCATCCAGCCGCCTACGCTGTGGCCAACAATATACAGCGGCTGATTAGGGAATTGCGCATGCATAAAATCAATAACGGCTGGATAATCCTGCTCAGCCCAATCGCTGAAGCCGACATTTTTATAATCGCGAATCGAGCGATTCATCGATTGCCCAACGCCGCGAAAATCAAAACTGAGCACATCAAAACCTTGCTCCGCTAAATATGTGCAGAATTTGATGTAATAGGTCTGTGGCACGGCAGTTGCCGGACCAACAATCACACTTCGCCCACGTTTTTTATCTGTTGCGGCGCGGAAAATATGTGCAATCAAATAGTCGTTGCCATCAACAGCAATTTGAAACATCTCCATTATTTCATCCATTGGTAAGGGCAAGGCATGCCGTGCCTTTATGATTAAGGCAATACCTGTGCCGGTGTGTCACGATTCACCTTAAACCACGACGCATACAAGGCCGGCAAAAAGAATATGGTTAGCAATGTTGCCACAATTAGGCCGCCCATAATGGCAACCGCCATGGGCCCGAAGAACACACTGCGCGATAAAGGAATCATCGCCAATACAGCCGCTAAGGCGGTTAATACAATCGGTCGGAAGCGACGCACAGTAGCATCAATAATGGCCTGATACGGTGTGTGGCCTTCGTCAATATCGTGGTCAATTTGGCCAACCAAAATCACTGAGTTACGCATTATCATACCGCTCAGTGCAATGGTACCGAGCATCGCCACAAAACCGAACGGCACGCGGAAAATGAGCAAGAACGCAGTCACGCCAATCAAACCAAGGGGTGCGGTTAACAGCACCATAAATGCACGTCGGAAACTTTTCAGCTGAAGCATTAATAGTGTCATCACCACCAATAGAAATAACGGCATTCCGGCAGCAACTGATTTCGATCCGCGCCCAGAATCTTCTACTGTGCCACCCGTTTCCAGCAAGAAGCCTGTTGGTAAACTGGCGCGAATACCTTCAAGCGTTGGCAATATCTGAGCAGTCACTGTTGGCGGCGTAGCATCGTCTAGTACATCGGCGCGTACCGTTATAGTTGGCAACCGATTACGATGCCAAATAATGCCATCTTCCACAGCATATTCAAGTGTTGCAATCTGCGCCAAAGGTATACTTGTGCCAGATTCTACGGGCACTGCTAGGCTGTCTAATAAATCGAGATTGATACGTTCATTTTCAGGGCCACGCAATAGAATTTCGATTAGCTCATTGCCCTCACGGAACGTGCTGACATGGGTGCCTGACAGTGAACCACGCAAAAAGTCAGCTAATTGCGTTGAGCTAATTCCTAACGCGCGGGCTCGATCTTGATCTATATTCAAACGTACCACTTTACTTGGCTCATCCCAATCTAAAGTCACATTTTCAACATGCGGATTTTCACGGACTTTATCGGAAACCTCGCGCGCTAAACGTTTGACCTCGTCAATATGCTCTCCTGAAATTCGGAATTGAATAGGAAAGCCAACAGGCGGGCCATTTTCAAGGCGTGCCACACGCGTTTGTAACGTTGGGAATTTTTTAGCCATTAAGTCGATTAACCAATGTCGAATTTCTTCGCGAGATTTTATGTCTTTAGTTAAGATAACGAATTGCGCTAAATTAGTTTGCGGCAGCTTTTGATCAAGCGGTAAATAAAAACGTGGCGAGCCAGAACCGATATGACTAACATAATTGACCAAGTCTTTGCGTTTCGCGAGCTCTGCTTCCAAGGCATACGCCATGCGCTGTGTATCTTTCAGCGAAGCGCCTTCTGCTAACTCAACATCAACCATTAACTCAAGACGCGTTGATGAGGGGAAGAACTGTTGCGGAACAAAGCGGAACAGCAATACCGATACTACGAATGCCGCCACCGTTGCTAAAATAACCGTTCGACGGTTATCTACACACCACGATACCCACTGTTTTAGCTGTTTATAAAATGTCGAATCATAGGGATCTTTATGTACTTGGGTAGAATCAGTTAACCAAGACTGCATGCGCTGTGGCAACAACAAGGCTAAACGTTGTTTCATGCGCGCGGTTTTTATATTGGGCACAGCAACTGCATGCGCATCGGGCAAAAGACGATAGCCCAAATACGGTATAAAAATAACTGCAGCAATCCAGCTCAGTAATAGTGCGATGGTGACCACTTGGAAAATTGAACGTGTATATTCACCCGTAGAAGATTGCGCGGTGGCAATTGGCAAGAACCCAGCGGCCGTAATTAGGGTGCCGGTAAGCATTGGAAAGGCAGTACTGGTGTAGGCAAATGATGCTGCTGATAAGCGATCAAATCCCTGTTCCATTTTTATCACCATCATTTCAATGGCAATAATGGCATCATCGACTAATAGGCCCAAAGCTAAAATTAAGGCGCCTAGTGAAATTTTGTGCAAGCCAATATTAAAATAATACATACAAGCAAAGGTCATCGCCAATACCAGTGGGATAGACAATGCCACCACTAATCCCGGGCGTTTACCGAGCGAAAAGAAAGTGACTAAAAGTACCACCGCAACGGCTTCTGCAAGGGATTTAACAAACTCGCCAACCGAATGCTTTACTGCCGCTGGTTGATCAGATACTTTTTCTAAGCTAATGCCTACTGGTAAAGTTTTCTGGAGCTTCTGAAATTCATTTTCAAGGCTTTCACCAAGCGCTATTATGTCGCCGCCCTTACGCATAGACACCGCGATACCGATACCTGGCTTACCCATAAAACGCATTTTGGGTGTTGCTGGGTCCGAGAACCCACGCGATATTTCAGCAATTTCACCTAGGCGAAAATTACGACCGCCGGCACGCACTGGGAAGTTACGAATTTCATCAATCGAAGTGAACGCGCCACTAACCCGCAGTTGCACACGGTCAGTTTTTGTTTCAAAGAAACTACTGAAGTTAACTGCGTTTTGCGCTTCAATTGCCTGCTGTACTTGATACATCGACAAGCCGAGTGTAGCTAATTTCGTATTGGATAATTCGATCCATATTTTTTCATCTTGCAGGCCGATTAATTCAACTTTAGCAACGTCCGGTACGCGATGTAAGTCTAGCTCAATGCGCTCTGCATAGTTTTTGAGCGTGGCGTAATCAAAGCCATCACCGCTTAGCGCATAAATATTGCCGAAATTATCGCCGAATTCATCATTGAAAAACGGTCCTTGTACGCCTTGTGGCAAAGTATGTCGCATATCACCGACTTTTTTACGGACTTGATACCACAGCTCAGGTACTTTATCGGAATCCATGGCATCTTTGGCCATAAACATAATCATCGATTCGCCCGGCTTGGAATATGAACGTAGGAATTCGTATTGGCCGGTTTCTAGCAGTTTTTTCTCGATGCGGTCGGTCACTTGCTGGCTAACTTCATCAGCCGTTGCACCTGGCCAGAAAGTGCGTACTACCATCACTTTAAATGTGAACGGCGGATCTTCTGATTGACCAAGACGCTGATAGCTGAAAATACCAATTAACGCCAGCACTAGCATCGCATACCTGACTAATGTTCGGTTTTTAATGGCCCAAGCCGAGAGATTGACACTCATAGCTTGTTAACCGCTGTGATTTTAACAGGGCGATTGTTTCGATCGACCGCACGCACTATTTCATTTTCGCGCAACAAATGTACACCGGCCTGCACAACCCATTCATTTTGGCTTATGCCCTGACTAATTTCAACAAACTGTGCTCCGTAGCGCGTTACGCTAACGGCACGTTTATGGATGCGACCACTTTTTTCATCAATTACCCACACAGCTGGCTTGCCATCAATATCGGATAATGCCGACAAGGGCACTGCTAATATTGAACTCTGCGCATTCGAAAACAACACGCGAGCACTTTGTCCTAATTGCGTAGGTGCATTGTTGTCATCCAGAGCCACACGAACTGCATAAGTACGTGTTAATTCATCTGCACTGCCGGCGATTTCACGGATTGTTGCAGGATATTTTTTTCCCGGCTGTGTCCATAACTCAACCCAAACCGCCTGACCAAGCCGGAGCGTTGGTAAATGTTGCTCTGCCACACTAATAGCTACATCGCGCGAACCTTCGGCGGCAAATACAAACACAGTTTGACCAGCCGCTACTACTTGCCCAGCCTCCAATATGCGCTTGCTAATCACGCCTGGGCCTGGTGCACGAATTAGTGCGTACGAGGCTTGATTACTATTTACTTTCGATTGCGATAGCGCTTGCTGATAACGCGACGTGGCAGCATGGGTTTGTGCAACCTTGCTATCATACAAAGATTGTGAGACCAGCTGCTTGCCAACTAAATCATGATAGCGGCGCAACTCGGATTGCGCCAAATCACGATCAGCTTTTAATGCTTCAACCGACGAATTTGCGGCTTGACTCTGCAAGACTAGATCTTGATCATCCAAACGCGCCAGTACCTGCCCAGCCTGCACGCGAGCACCTGAATCTACATAGCGATTGGCGATTTTACCTGCCACCCGAAACGCCAAATTGACTTCCTGGCGAGCGCGCACTTCGCCTGAAAATACCTGCGCCTCAGCACCCGCGCTTTGTGCCTGAGTAACCAAGACCAAAGGAGGGGTATGCGCTTTTTCAGTTCCTGAGCAAGCATTCAGCGCGATGACGATGGTGGCTGCGAGCGCAACCGCGAGGTACTTTTTGTGTTTCATCTGAACAATCCGATTTAGTGTACTGAGCGGTATACTATCATTATAATAAACTAATTGGTACACTAATGTGATGAGCATGCGAAAACCAACATTAGGCCGCCCGAAAAACCTTAAGAAGCGCCAAGCCATCTTGCAGGCTGCGGCTGAACTGTTCCCGCTGAAAGGCTTTACCAGTGTGAGCATGATGGAAATTGCAGAAAAGGCGAACGTCTCAAAACTCACTTTATACAGCCATTTCGCCGACAAAGATGATCTGTTCGCGCAAAGCGTTATTGATTGTTGTGAGCAACAATTGCCCATTAGTAGCTTTCAACTGCCAGAAGGCTTGAGTTTGCAACAAGCTCTCATTGCTATTGGCAATGGCTTTCTGGAATTAGTTATGGACGACAAAGCCATCAGCCTACACCGCATGATGATCGCGCAAACCAGCATTGACATTGAGCATTCTGAGTTATTCTTTAAAGCTGGGCCAGAGCGCATGTTGTCGGAGATGCAAGCTTTACTAGTTAAGGCTAATGCCAGCGGTCGGCTCGGCATTGGGCAGCCGAAACAAGCCGCGCAACATTTTTTCTGCCTATTGAAAGGATTAACCCATATGCGTGTATTGATGGGGTTGAGCAAACCGCCTAGCAAAGCCGCGCGCGAAAAACATGTTAAGGAAGTGGTTGCTTTGTTTATCCGTGCTTATCAGCCTGAACAACCGCTTCAGAAATGACTTATGGCACGTTTTAAAGCACGCAATTCCGCAGATAATCACTTACTGAACACAGGCAAAAGGCTTACACTATGCATCTTGTAAAAGGAATGCTGACATGACACTAAATGTTGAACAGGCCCGGCACGCCATGATTGAGCAACAAGTGCGGCCGTGGAATGTAGTTAATTTACAAACCTTGGATGCCATGACTGCAATTCCACGTGAAAATTTTGTGCCTGATCAATATAAAAACCTTGCCTTCACCGATACCGCGCTACCTATTGGCCACAACCAATGGATGTTCAAGCCTGTACTTGAAGGGCGCATGTTGCAAGCCTTGCAGCCTAAAGCCGATGATTACGTTTTAGTTGTTGGCACCGGCTCCGGATTTATTACCGCCTGTTTGGCACATGTTGCACGCGCGGTAACTAGCATTGATATTTACCCTGAATTTATTGAATCTGCCAAATCGGCTTTAAAACAGCTTGAATTTACTAATGTACAACTTGAACAAGCCGATGCATTAAGCTATCAGCCTAGCCATCAATTTGATGTAATTGCGGTAACCGGCGCTGTTGCTCATATTCCAGAATCCTTCAAGCAATGGTTACGCCCCAATGGCCGTCTATTTGTGATTCACGGCGTATCGCCCGTTCAAGAAGCCGTCTGCATTACACGAGTCGGTGATCATTTCAGCACCGAAAGCTTATTCGAAACGGATGTACCGTTTTTAATCGGTGCTGCGCCAAAAGCACTTTTCACACTTTAATTTTTAAGGAATTCCGCATGCGTTTTAAAGCGACACCTTTAGCATTAGCCACCGCCTTAGTGCTGTGCAGCTCACCCAGTTTTGCCGTTGACTTGCTGCAATCGTATACGCAAGCTCGCCAAAGTGACCCAACACTTGCCATCAGCGAATCGCAGAATAGTATTTCAAAAGAAGGGGTAGTGCAGTCGCGCTCCAGTTTGTTACCGCAGGTAAGTGCACAAACCGGTTTGACTCGCAACAAAAGTGAAAACAACCTTCAGCCGTCAAGTACCAGTACATCGCGTAGTAGCAATATTAGTCTAACTCAAAGCCTATTTAACTGGGGCAACTACACCCGCTTGAATGGTAGCCAAGCGCGCGAACAACAATCGAATGCTGAGCTAGATTCCGCCAATGACTCGCTTATTACACGCACAGCTGAAGCCTATTTCAATGTACTCACCGCGATTGATGCATTATCTGCCTCGCGCGCTGAAGAACGCGCTGTCAAGCGCCAGCTTGATCAAGCTGAAACGCGTTTAGACGTTGGACTTGCACCAATCACTGATGTGCATGAAGCCAAAGCGCGATTTGATTCATCGCGTGCAAACACTATTTTGGCCGGTAACGTACTCAACGATGCGCGTGAAGCGCTTGCCGAAATTACTGGCCAGCCAAGTGTTGAACTAAAAGGGCTGCCCGATAACTACCAACCTGTGAGCGAATCAACCCGCGGCACTGAAGAATGGGTACAACAAGCCTTGAACAGCAATCCAACAGTTAAAGCACGCGAACTGGCACTAGTTGCTGCTGAAGACGATATTGCTTCGGCAAAAGCAGCGCATTTACCAACACTAGATGGCAGTATTAGCTATGGTGACAGTGCACTTATCAGTGGTAATGTCGGCGTGTTCTCAACCACCGAATCAAATAACACCACTTACGCAGTACAGTTACGCGTGCCTATCTTCAGTGGCTTCGCTACCCAATCGCGCGTACGCCAAGCAGTGGACAGCCGCGATATTGCAGCGGAGCAATTGGAACAAAGCAAGCGTGCTATCACTCGCCAAGTGCGTAATGCGGATCGCACCTTAGTTGCAGGTTTAGCTGAAGTTGAAGCACGCCGCTTAGCGGTTGTATCAGCAAAATCTGCCCTTGAAGCCGGTGAAGTTGGCCTAGAAGTGGGTACACGCACTATTGTTGATGTTTTGCTAGCGCAACAACAATTGTTCAATGCGGCGCGCGAATACTCGCGTTCACGGCATAATTATTTAGTGAATACCCTTCGTTTAAAACAAGCCACAGGCTCTTTGGATGTAGCTGATGTAGAAAGCATCAATCGTTTACTTACCGCTGATGCAGAACAAAAAATTCAGTAAGTTTATTCTTAACTGAAAAACTATAAGCGCTGAGCAATCAGCGCTTTTGTTTTTTCTAGTGCGCCCAAACTTTGCTGTACGCAGCGTAAGGCGTTTTGGCCGAGCACTGATGCTTGGTTCGGCGAATTTAGCAAATGCAACAATTGTTTAGCTAGGCTATTTGCATCGAGCACCTCACACACTGCCGAGGCATTTTTCAAGACTGCAATAATCTCAGTAAAGTTCTGAGTATATGGGCCAACAATAATCGGCAAGCCCAATGCCGCCGGCTCAAGTACATTGTGGCCGCCAATGTTCTGTAAACTGCCGCCCACAAACACCAGATCGGCACACGGCATGAAGCGTTGCAGTTCGCCGAGTGTATCAATCAGAAAAACCTGCGCTTGATCTGTGGGTTCAAAATCTATGCTTCGGTTGCTTACTATTACCTTCTGCGCAGTGAGCAAAGCCGCTACTGGCGCAAAGCGCTCACTATGCCTTGGCGCCCAAAGTAGTAGCGCATTTGGCCATTGCTGCAAAATTTCGCAGTGCGCCGCCAATACCATTGGCTCTTCATCGGCATGGGTACTAGCCGCGAGCCAAATGGGGCGTTGTGGCCACTTTGCACGCAATAGCTGCGCAGTAGCAATAGTGCTTTGCGCAGGGCGCATATCCCATTTCATATTTCCACTGATTGAAACATTGGCTGGCTTCGCGCCCAATGCGATAAAACGCTGTGCATCGGCATCTGTTTGGCAGGCAATGCCATCTACTAATGCCAGTGTTTGGGCAAATAATGTAGGCAGTTTGTTATAGCGCTGGAACGAGCGTTTGGTCATCCGCGCATTAATGATTAACAAGGGTACATTAGCTTGATGCGCGCTTAAATACAGATTCGGCCAAATTTCGGTTTCAACAATCAGCGCAAGACGCGGCTGGAAATGCCGAATAAAATGTCGTGTGGCCCAAGCCACATCAAACGGACTATAGACGCAAAGACAATTATCCAACATCA
>JAYTOD010000102.1:0-5715 GCA_043747995.1 Arenimonas sp. | reverse complement strand
AGCTAATTCATTGAATTCTTTTGTGAACGACTTATCAATGCTATTAAGCATACTTTTCTTGCCTAAATTACCTGAGTCAATGTCAGTATATTTATGTGTATTCTGCCAAGCAACAACAGCTGTGCCAGCAAAAGCTGTGCTTGATAATACGATTGAGGTAAGAAGTACGCTAGCTTTAATGATTTTATTTTTAGTCATGATGCGCTTTCCTTATTTAGTTATCGGTGTGTAAGCCAATCATAGCGTGACAAATTGGCTAGATGTGAATTTCTCGTTCATATAAGTCGCTGTTTAAAATAGAAATTCATTAACTATTCAGTTAAGCACCGTCAAAATAGCGCATCTTAATCGTAACGACTCAATCAGTCGTACATATCGCTTTATTGCCGAGCAACTATTTGTCGGCGTCCGTGGCTACAACTCGCCCATTTGCGAGCTTCTTGCCAAAATCCACCGAAGACTAAGTAAAGGAGCAAATCATGATTGATTTACCCCCAGCTGAAGTACGTTGTTTAGAAGCTGCTATTCATTATGAAGCAAAAGGCGAGAGTTTCGCTGGCAAATTAGCTGTTGGCAATGTAGTGTTAAACCGCGTTGCTGCGCCCAATTTCCCAAAATCTGTGTGCGCTGTTGTTAAACAGAAAAAACAATTTTCTTGGTATAACGGCGATTCAACGAAACTAAATACCACCGTTAGTAATGAGACCAAATCTGCCGCTAAAAAAGCAATGCAAACTAAACGCGATGATGTTTTATTTTTTCACGCTACCTATGTGGCGCCAAAATGGTCTAAGCGTTTACAAAGACAATACACCTTAGGTAATCATATTTTTTATGCTTTGAATTAAATAAAACCCCGCATAGCGGGGTTTTATTTATCCGGCTAACCAACTGGCTTGAAAGCTTGGCATCGGTTTTGATTGCAGCGTGTTTTTCGAAGCCGCTGATTCAGATTCAGCTACATATACATCATGCACATCAAATAAGCGTTCAAGTTGCTTGATCAATATTGAAATATCTCGCGTTGAATGGATACTAAATGAAAGCTGATAGGTGTCGTCACCAGTAGGTAAAACACGTAGTGCTTGAAGCGCGTAGCCTCGGCGTTCAATAACGCCTAAGACACGAATCAAACTGCCTTCGGTTTGTGCGATTTCACATTCAATATTCTGCTTCATAATCATACCCCATCATTTCTGCGTTGGATTTTCCTGGCGGCACTAGCGGCCAGACATTGGCTTGTGGATCAATTTTTACATGGCAAAAAAACGGCCCATCACTTTCTAAAATTTGCTGTATTGCCCAATCCACCTGATCGCGGTGCTCAAGGGTTATCGCCGGAATGCCGAAGGCGCGTGCTAACACCGCAAAATCGGGGTTGTCGGATAAATCGACTTCGCTATAACGCTCGCCAAAGAATAGCTCCTGCCATTGCTTCACCATGCCCAAGCGCGAGTTATCAAGCACGATGACTTTTACCGGAATTTTGTAGCGATTTAAGGTGGCCAGCTCCTGAATATTCATCATGATGCCGCCATCGCCACTCACGCAAATAACGCAAGCACTAGGTTCGGCGAAATACGCACCAATCGCGGCTGGCAAACCGAAGCCCATAGTGCCTAAACCACCGCTGGATAAATGCGCGGCGGCACGATCTACCTGAAAATGCTGCGCAACCCACATCTGATGCTGGCCTACATCACTGCAGACTATACTGTTGTCGCTAGCCATAGACAACTTACGCAGAAAATCTGGCGCGAAAACTTTTTCACCCGGGGCATCGTAACGTTCTGGGTATTTTGCTTTCATTTGTGCACAGTGTGAGCGCCAGTCATCGATTGCCAGTTCTTGTACAAGTGCTGGCAAATATTCGGCAAAGCGACCATCTAAGGCGACCTCGGCGTTGCGTAGCTTGCCAATTTCAGCGGCATCAATATCGCAGTGAATCACTTTTGCATGTGGTGCGAAAGTGGAAATTTTGCCGGTCGCCCGATCATCAAAACGTGCGCCTAAAACAATTAATAAATCACACTCTTGCACTGCGAAATTGGACGCTGGTGTGCCGTGCATGCCCAGCATGCCAAGATCGAGGACATCACGGTAATCGACAGTGCCTTTAGCTTTTAAAGTCCACACGGCGGGAATGCGTGTGGCCTGCATGAAAGCACGCAAGTCAGCCTCAGCACCTGCCATAGAAACACCACCACCTACATATAAAAGTGGCTTTTTAGCTGTAGCTAATAACAGCTTAGCTTTCTCGATTTGAGCAGTCTGATTATTGACAGTTATTGGAAGCGAGCGAACCGCACGCGCCGCCGCTAATCCGGCGGTAATATCTTTGGGTAAATCCACCAACACTGGCCCAGGCTTACCCGAGCGCGCAATGGCGAACGCTTCACGCACGGTTGCATACACATCTTCGGTGCGTCGCACAATATAACTGTGTTTGACCACCGGCAAACTCATGCCGAAAATATCCACTTCTTGGAAGGCATCGGTGCCCATAACGTTGGTAGACACTTGCCCAGTGATGACCAACATCGGCACTGAATCCATAAATGCATTGGCAATGCCGGTTAGTAAATTGGTGGCACCCGGCCCAGAGGTTGCCATGCACACACCCACTTTGCCAGATACACGCGCATAGCCATCAGCAGATAGCGCTGCGCCTTGTTCATGACGCACCAGAATGTGTTTAATTGGATAATCCACTAAGGCATCGTAAACCGGCATAATGGCGCCACCCGGATAGCCGAACAATATCTCGCAACCTTCATCACGCAAGGCATCCAATAGCCAATGTGCGCCAGATTTAGTGATTACTGTTTGCGTTTGAGCATCCTGCATTTCAACTCCCCTGCGGCGCCAACCAAGGCATGCGTGCACGCAGTTCAACGCCCACTTTTTCTATCGGATGCGACAAATCACGGTCTTTCATAGCCTTGTAATTGGTGTTACCCGCTTCGTATTCGGCAATGAATTCTCTGGCGAATTGGCCACTCTGGATTTCTTTCAAGGCTTCGCGCATACGCTCGCGTGTTTCCTCGTTGATGATGCGCGGGCCACGCGTTAAGTCGCCATACTGGCAGGTTTCGGAAACGAACTGATGCATCTTGGCCAAACCGCCTTCATGCAATAAATCAACAATTAATTTTAATTCATGCAAGCATTCGTAATAGGCCACTTCTGGCTTATAGCCTGCTTCCACCAAGGTTTCAAAACCCTGCAACACCAATTCGGTGGTGCCACCACAAAGCACCGCCTGCTCGCCGAATAAATCGGTTTCGGTTTCTTCAGCAAAATGCGTTTCAATCAGCATCGCGCGCGCACCGCCAATACCGGCGGCATAGGCCAATACTTTATCTAAGGCGTGGCCAGATGCATCTTGATGCACGGCATATAAACACGGCACGCCATGGCCTTTTTCGAATTCACGACGCACCAATGCACCAGGGCCTTTCGGTGCAACCAAAATCACGTCAATATCGGCGCGTGGTTTGATTTGCCCAAAATGAATATTAAAGCCATGCGCAAACAGCAAAGCAGCGTGTGCTTTTATATTTGGTTCGATGATTTCTTCATACAATTTTTTCTGTGGCATGTCTGGTGTTAATACCGCTACCAAATCTGCGCCTTGCACAGCATCGGCGGGCTCTTGAACGGTTAGACCATCGGCTTTTGCCTTAATCCAACTTGGGCCATCTTTACGCACACCAACTACCACATTTAATCCAGAATCGTGCATATTCAACGCATGTGCACGACCTTGGCTACCATAACCAATCACTGCAATGCGTTTGTTTTTTAAGGCATCTATTGTTGCTGTTGCTGACATGTGGTTCTCCTAGAAAAAAATAAAAAAATAAATATAAAAACTAAAATTAGAAAATATCGGTGACTGCGCCTTTCGACGACGAACTGACTAACTTGGCGTATTTGGCTAATACGCCACGCGCTTCTTTCGGTTCAGGAATATTCCAGGCTTTGCGGCGCGCATCTAAATCGGCATCGGTATGAAGTTCACGGCTGGCCACATCAATAACAATACGGTCGCCTTCTTGCAATAACGCAATAGGGCCGCCGCGCGCGGCTTCTGGGGCAATATGGCCAACCATAAAGCCGTGCGTTGCACCACTAAAACGGCCATCCGTAATTAAAGCCACATCATTGCCCAAGCCACGGCCAACTAAAGCAGCGGTAACCGCCAGCATTTCACGCATACCCGGACCACCAGCCGGGCCTTCATTGCGAATCACTAACACATCGCCAGATTGAATTTGATTGGACTGCACTGCCGCAAAGGCTAGTTCTTCGCTCTCGAACACACGCGCTGGGCCTTCATGATGCAAGCGTCCGTGCCCAGCTAATTTCAACACACATCCTTCCGGCGCCACATTGCCATATAAAATTGAATAGCCGCCGCGTGGCTTCAACGCATCGCTGATTGGCTTAACCACTTGCTGGCCAATTGCTGCTGGTTTGGCGCGAGCAATTTCATCAAATAAGCTACTGCCAGTGACGGTTGGCGAATCAATCAACATACCAGCAGCATGCAATTCGCGAGCCACCAATGCAGTACCTCCAGCTTCAGTTAATTCTACCGCGGTGTAGCGGCCACCGGGCTTTAAATCGGCAATCACTGGCGTATCACGCGAGGCCTTATCAAAATCTTCCAAACCCAATTCAATGCCAGCATCATGTGCGATTGCTAATAAATGCAATACCGCATTGGTGGAGCCAGCGGTTGCTGCCACCATGCGTGCGGCATTAATGAATGCATCGCGGGTTAATACATCGCGTGGCTTCAAATCATTAGCTAAGCACTGCATCACCAATTCGCCGCAGTAAAAAGCGGCATCACGTTTTTGCGGATCGGTGGCGGTAATATCGTTCAAGCCCATCGGCGACAAACCCAAACTGCTTAACACCATCGCCATAGTGTTGGCAGTGAATTGTCCGCCGCAGGCACCGGCACCTGGGCAGGCACTTTTCTCAACGCGCAATAAATCGGCATCGCTTAATTTTCCTGCGCCATGCGCGCCCACCGCTTCAAATACTTCTTGAATGGTGATGGCTTTGCCATCTAAATTGCCATGTGCAATTGAACCACCATACATAACTAAACCTGGAATATTCATGCGCGCCAAAGCCATAGCTGCAGCAGGAATGGTTTTATCACAGCCACACAAAACGACTACTGCATCAAGGCAATGGCCATTAACTGCAAGCTCAATGGAATCGGCAATTACTTCGCGCGATACTAAAGACGCACGCATGCCGGATGTGCCCATAGCAATACCGTCGGTAACTGCAATAGTGTTGAATTCAATGGGCGTGCCCCCAGCAGCGCGAATGCCAGCGCTAGTGTGTTCTGCTAATTCGCGCAAATTTAAATTACAGGGCGAAATATTTGACCACGTATGCACCACGGCAATCATTGGTTTAGCGATATCTTCTTCAGACAATCCGGTTGCACGCAACATGGCGCGCGCGGGTGCGCGGTCTGGGCCGGTTTTAATGGCATCGCTACGGTATGTTTTTACTGTGCTCATGCGGCTTTACTTTCTGCTTGTTGGTGAATTTCGGTTATTACTGCTTGAGTGATTTGCTGTGTGCTTGCTTGCCCGAACAAATCGCGTGTTAGTTCGGCATGCGCCACAACAGTGCCCACTGCTTGCTCAATCTGTTGTGCTTCAATATCCAAACCAAAACTGT
>JAYTOD010000101.1:0-4536 GCA_043747995.1 Arenimonas sp. | reverse complement strand
GGTCTGTTCATATAAAGCCAAACTCATGACCGATATTCAGACCGAAACACCACCAGATCGCTTAGCCAGCGACACCCGCAGCCCTTTTTTCAATGAAGCCGTCTTAGAACGCGGAATCGGGGTTCGGTTCAAAGGTGCTGAATATACCAATGTCTCTGAATACTGTGTATCGGAAGGTTGGATTCGACTACCTGTCGGCAAATCGCTTGACCGGCGTGGCAACGCGATGACTTTCAAGCACATTGGGCCTGTAGAAGTCTGGTATTTGACGTGACATTTTAAAGGGGACCATTTTAAAGGCATTTTAAAGGGGACGGAGGTCATTAGCGTTTGAATTAACAATGGGCCGACCGCATTTTCGCCATTGCACAGGGCGATTCAAGGTTTTCTCCAACAACGCCATGAAACGCGGGCTGCCGAGTGCTCGTTCTTGCTGGATTCGTAATCGGATATCGGTGGTGTCCGCATCAGAAATGCCTTTTGCCAGAATCTGTTGATAGGCATGGCAACGCGCCTGATTATTGGAACCTAACTCTAAGAAACTGTTATGCGCTGTGAGTAATTTATCATCGGACGAACCGATATGCTGATGCACGCTAGACCAACGATACGCTTCTGGTGTTTCGGAGAGCATGGCACGCACTGGGTTTAATTCGATATAACGCATAACGTTTAAGCAGTAGCGTTCGCTATCTACCAAACAGGTTTTGAAGCGACCTTGCCAAAGCGTGCCACAGCGACCATGCCGTTTATTGAAGTATGGAACATAGCGTGCGCCAACAATCCGCATCGCTTTTGATAGCACACCATTCGCAGGTGCAGTTAGCAGCAGATGCACGTGATTGGTCATCAACACATAGGCGTGCAGTTGAATGGCATACTCGGAAAAAACATCATGAAGGGTATGCCGATAGTGATTGAAATCTTCATCGTCCAGAAATACCGCGCAACGGTTCACTCCACGCTGGGTTAGATGTATAGCGCATCCTGGCAATTCAAGTCGTGGGCGTCGTGGCATGCTGATTCCTTTTTGGATAGCATGCCTTTACCGATACTTTAAATCTGTAGGATTTTATTGCAATTGTTGTCAGTATTTACTTAACATATAAATGTTGTTCAAACGCTAATGACCTCCGTCCCCTTTAGAAGAAGCAATCCACTGATTAACCCGCTGCTCCAACAACGCCATCGGCATGCTGCCACCGGTCAGCACCACATCGTGGAAGGCTTTCAAATCGAATTTCGGGCCGAGGGCTTTTTTGGCATTTTCGCGCAATTCCAAAATCTTGTTCATCCCAACTTTATAGGCCAGCGCTTGACCAGGCATCACCAAATAGCGCTCGATTTCGGCCACCACATCAGTTTCCGGCATACCGGTTTTTTCCAGCATGTAGGCAATTGCCTGTTCGCGCGTCCAGCGTTTGTCGTGCAAGCCGGTATCGACCACTAAGCGCACAGCGCGGAACATTTCAGCTTGCAGCCGTCCAAGGTTATCGAGCGGTGCCTTCTGGAAGCCCGCCTCCCAAGCTAGGCGTTCGGAATACAGCGCCCAGCCTTCGGCATAGGCTGTGAACGGCAGGACTTTGCGGAAAATCGGCACACCGGTCAGTTCCTGCTGAATGGCAATCTGAAAATGATGGCCAGGTATTGTTTCATGATAGGCCAAGGTGCGCATTCCGAACTTGGCGACTTCGTCGGTGTTGCGCAGATTGATGTAAAAGATGCCCGGACGCGAGCCGTCAAACGCCGGCCCGTTATAGTAGGCGCCGGGCGCGGTGGCTTCGCGGAACGCAGGCACTCGTTCAACTTTCACGCCCATTTTCGGTCGCACGCTGAAGTACGGCGTCAGGCCCTTGTCGATTTCATCAATCATCGTTTGGAAATCGGCGATGATCTGTGTACGCCCCGCATCCGTATCTGGATATAACTGATCCGGACGTTTGGAGATTCCCTGCACGCGCGCGCCGACCGAACCAAGGGTCAAGCCTTCGCCCTGCAAAATAGCATCCATTTCGGATTCAATACGTGCAACTTCCGACAGCCCGAGCGTATGTACTTGCTCAGGTGTCATATTAGTAGTGGTATGCATTTTGACCGAATAGGCATAAAACGCTGCGCCGTTCGGCAGCGACCAGACGCCGTTGTTACCGGTGGTTTTCGACAACAACTGTTCATAATAGGCGATGAACTTACCATAGGCTGGATAGATTTTGTCACGAATCGCGGTTTCGGTTTCCGCTAACAACTCCTTACGCTCGGCGGCAGCGATGGCTTTATCACCAGCCTTATCGAATTTTTCAACCAGTGAAGAATACAAAATATTCTGTGTCGGCTTTGACGCTACGAACGAACGCATTTCCTTCAACACCTTTTCCACAACAAAAGTTGGCGGGATGATATTTTCACGCTCGCGCAACAATAAGCCTTCCATCACTTGATCTACCATGGCGGGCGCTTTGTTTAAACGCGCTACGTAATCCTTGGCTTCAGTCGCCGATTCCACGGGGTGTTGCGTGGCCATATAGGTGGGGAATTCATTTTGAATACCGAATAGCTGGTTCAATGGGTAGTTATGGTGTGCGAACGGCTCGCCTTCGGTCTGCAAGGCCAGAAAATATTCGAGCATGTCGTAATTCAATGCATCGGCTTCGTTCATTCCAGCACGGTCGTATTGGCGCAGTGTAGCCAGATCGTTACGTAGTTTTTCCTGAAGCTTCTTTTCCTGCGCTAGACTCATGTCGGTCAGGTCATCGCTGTACCAATCCATCCAAATCGGCAGCATGCGCATCGAGCTCAACATCTGCGGATCCTGGAATCCGTATTCGGCGAAGACGCGGTTATAGAACCAGTCGGGCTTGATTGGCCGGAACCAAATGGTATGGATTAATAAAAGGGCGAAAATGACAAGCAACAGAAGCAGTGTGCGGAAAATCCAGCGAAACGCAGTGCGCATGGTAATAGCTCGGCGAGAAAAAACTACCTTATCGCGTGCACATCCGATTGTAAAGGCAGAAGCGCATTACACCCCGCGATGCAAGCCGCGATAGGGTGCATACCATAGCTTAATAGCGGCAATATCGGCGTCCATATCATCGGTTAGTTCAAATACCTGGCCAACACCAATGGTTTTAGTTGGATAATCAAAATACATACACAACACCGGCACATTAGCCTGTTTGGCAATTTTCCAGAATCCGGTTTTCCAATGCGTTACTGCCTTTCGGGTGCCTTCGGGTGCCAACACAAACCACATTTTCTCAGCATCAATCAATTGTTTTGCCACTTGTTCGGCAATGCTGCCCGGCGCTTTGCGATTCACCGGCACGCCGCCCAGCCATTTTAATAAGCGCCCTAATGGCCAAAAGAATGCTTCTTGCTTGCCCATAAAAACAATATGTACATCCATCGCTACTTTTGCAAATAAACCAATAATTCCGTCCCAGGCAGTAGAATGTGGGGCGCCAATCACCACCATTTTTTTCAAATCGGGCCATTCCCCCACCATTTTCCAACCGATGATATTTAATACTTTCGTGGCGCACTTTATTAACCACTTCGGGGTATTTGCGCGAGGTGCCGATGGTGGCAAAGGTAAAACAGTTGGCATTATTCATCACTCTCTGTGCGATTAGATTGGCGTTGCTGTTTTAGTGTCGCATTTGCGCGCTTATCTTCCAAGCGTCGGCGTTGCGAGGCGCGTGTGGGTTTGGTGACAAGCCGTGGTTTTGGTGCTTGCAAGACCGATTGAATTAAACTGATAAGCCGCTCGCGGGCATCTTCACGGTTACGCTCTTGGCTGCGGAAGCGCTGTGCTTGGATTATAATTTCGCCGCTTTCGGTGATGCGTTGATCGCGTTTTTTGGCCAAGCGCTGTTTCACTTCTTCCGGTAAAGCGACACAAGCCCAAATAAAAAAACGCAGCTCAATGGCGGTAGAAACTTTATTGACATGTTGGCCGCCCGGGCCGCTGGCACGAATTGCGCGCTCAATAATCTCACTATCAGAAATCTGAATTCGCTCATTTATCTCTAACATCAGTGTGCCGCCAGGCCGAAAAATTCGCGCGCTGTTTGGGTGCTATGCAAAGCGGTTTGCTCAACGGATTCAGCACGATCTTTGGCCAATTCTTCCACAATATGTTTAAGATACATTGGCTCATTGCGGCGATGCGAAGGCATCGGCTTAACCGAGCGCGGCAATAAATACGGCGCATCGGTTTCTATCATCAAGCGGTTAGCAGGAATATTACTGACAATTTCACGCAAGTGCAAACCGCGGCGTTCATCGCACAACCAGCCAGTAATGCCTATGTAGTAATCCGCATCTAAATAATCGAATAATTCTTTTCGGGTGCCAGTAAAGCAATGCACCACCGCTTTGCCGAGCTTACCTTGAAAGTTTTTCATCATCGCCATGAAATCATCATGACCATCGCGTTGATGCAAAAAAAGCGGTTTATTCAAATCAACGGCGAGCTGCAATTGCCGCTCGAAAGCTTTTCGTTGCGCAGGCCGTGGCGCTAAATCGCGGAAATAA
>JAYTOD010000100.1:0-8692 GCA_043747995.1 Arenimonas sp. | reverse complement strand
TGGCCAAGTTGGTGCAGGAAATAGCTTTGGTCTTTACTTTGGTCGAAGCCGCGCAGTAAATAAAACTGGCCATCACGTTCTTGCACTTGTGCGTAATGCCCGGTCGCGATTTTATCAGCGCCCAAGGCCTGTGCTTCCTCCAAAAATGTTTTGAATTTTATTTCACGGTTGCACAATACATCCGGGTTTGGCGTTCGGCCGGATTTATATTCCGAGATAAAATGCGCAAATACCTCCGACCAATACGCTTTTGCGAAATTGCGCGCATAAAACGGAATACCCAATTTGCCACATACCGCCAAGGCGTCTTTGCGGTCTTGTTCGGCATGGCACTCGCCATTATCGTCTTCATCCCAGTTCTGCATGAACAAGCCGGACACTGCATGTGCTTGCTGAGTGAGTAGCAGTGCCGCAACAGACGAATCAACGCCACCAGACACACCCAGCATTACTTTCAAAGGATGGCTCATAGCGCTTGCACAATGCCCAATGGCGAGCGTTGCCCCGACAGATAATCTTCGATGACTTTCCATACCAATGGACTGCGATGGTGATGGCTTAGTTCTTTAATCTCGCTTGGCAGCAACCAATGTGCGGCAATAATGCCTTGATCGAGTACTCGGTTTGAGAAATGCTGTACGGGCACGGCAGAAAATGCCATGCGTAGGTAGTGCTGACCGGTTTCTGGTGCAGTCCATTGGTATGCGCCAATAAATTCGTTGAGTTGTACCTGCCAGCCGGTTTCTTCTAAGGTTTCCCGGATGGCAGCATCCATAATTGATTCCTCCGGCTCCAGGTGTCCAGCCGGCTGGTTGAACACAGCAAGGCCAGCAACTTGCTCTTCAACCATCAACAGGCGGCCATTTTCAACAACTATAGTCGCAACTGTGACATCGGGCTGCCAAAATTTTCCAGTTCGATAACTCATAGGCAATAGATGGGATTAAATCCTTGTTTAACAAGAGCTCCATTATCGCTGATTTAAGGGTACTTGTAATTTAGCATTTTATGCCCTATTTATAGGGTATGACGAATAACAATAATCCTCAGCAAAATCATCAAGGCGGTGCCTTGCTGGAAGCAACGCGCGCAGAAGCGGTGCCTCCGGGTCGCTTTCAGGTGATTTTACTGAATGATGATTTCACGCCTATGGATTTTGTGGTGTATGTTCTGCAGGAGTTTTTCCCCTTGAATCAGGAAACCGCTACGCAAGTGATGCTCCAAATCCACACCCGCGGCCGCGGTGTGTGTGCTGTGTATTCGCGCGAGGTGGCTGAATCAAAAATAAATCAAGTGAATGATTTTTCACGCCAGAATCATCACCCTCTGTTATGTATTATGGAACCATTGTAATGTTAAGGCATTTAGGAGCCCATCATGTTCAGTAAAGAACTCGAAGTTTCGATTGGTCATTGCTACAAGCAAGCCAGAGAGTCGCGTCATGAATTCATGACGGTTGATCACCTGTTGCTGGCATTGCTTGAAAATGCATCGGCTATTACCGTGCTGAAATCCTGCGGTGCAGATATCGATCTGCTCTCGAAGGGACTTTTGCAGGCTATTCGCGAAAATGTCTCGATTATGCTTGATGACGACATTCGCGACACCCAGCCAACGTTAGGCTTTCAACGTGTGCTGCAACGTGCGGTTTATCACGTGCAGTCGTCGGGCAAAAAAGAAGTCAACGGCGCCAATGTGCTGGTGGCTATTTTTAGCGAAAAAGATTCGCATTCGGTATATTTGATGCAAAAGCAGGATATCACCCGTTTGGATGTGGTGAATTATTTGTCGCACGGCGTTGCGCGAAGCAATGAGCAGAATGAAGAACCTGCTGAAGATAGTAAAAACCCCGAAAGTGCAGAAGAAAGCAAAACTAATGCGCTGGTGGAATATGCAGTTAACCTCAACGAACTGGCGTTGGAAGGAAAAATTGATCCGCTGATTGGTCGTGAACTCGAAGTTGAGCGAACCATACAAGTGCTGTGCCGTCGTCGTAAAAATAATCCTTTATATGTTGGCGACCCGGGTGTGGGTAAAACCGCACTGGCGGAAGGTTTAGCTTGGCGCATTGTTGAGGGGCAAGTTCCTGATGTGCTAGCTGGCGCAGTTATTTGGTCTTTGGATCTTGGCGCATTGGTTGCGGGTACTAAATACCGCGGGGATTTCGAAAAACGCCTAAAAGCGGTGTTGGCGCAATTGAAAAAAGAATCCAATGCGGTACTATTCATTGATGAGATTCACACCATCATTGGTGCTGGCTCGGCCTCTGGCGGCACCATGGATGCATCCAACCTGATTAAGCCAATGCTGCAAAATGGTGAGTTGCGCTGTATTGGTTCAACTACCTTTCAAGAATACCGTGGAGTATTTGAAAAAGATCGCGCGCTTGCACGTCGCTTCCAAAAAATCGATATTACTGAGCCTTCGCTGAGCGAAGCAGTAGCCATTTTAAATGGTTTGAAGTCGCGCTTTGAGGCACACCATGAAGTGAAATACAGTTCGGAAGCCATTCAAGCGGCAGTCGATTTATCGGTAAAGCATATTAATGATCGCTTATTACCGGATAAAGCTATTGATGTCATCGACGAAGCAGGCGCACGTCAGCGCTTGCTGCCAGAATCAATCCGCAAAGCGGTTATCGATTTAGAAGAAATTGAATTGATTATTTCTAAAATGGCGCGCATTCCTACCAAGCAAGTTAATGCTAGCGATAAAGATTTGCTTAAGAATCTTGACCGCAATTTGAAGATGCTTATTTTTGGTCAAGACCCAGCTATCGATTTATTGGTTTCTGCCATTAAACTGGCGCGTTCTGGTTTGGGTCATCCCGATAAACCCATCGGTAGTTTTCTATTTGCTGGGCCAACCGGTGTTGGTAAAACCGAAGTGACCAAACAATTAGCCATGCAGCTCGGCGTTGAATTGGTTCGTTTTGATATGTCGGAATACATGGAAGCGCATTCGGTGAGTCGCTTGGTGGGCGCTCCTCCGGGCTATGTGGGCTTTGATCAAGGTGGCTTACTGACTGAGAAAATCGTTAAAACCCCGCACTGCGTTTTATTATTCGATGAGATTGAGAAAGCTCATCCGGATGTCTACAATATTCTGTTGCAAGTTATGGATCGCGGTGTGCTTACCGATACCAATGGCCGTGAAGCTAACTTCAAGAATGTAGTTATTGTGCTAACCACCAATGCCGGTGCGCAAATAGCGGCACGTCGTTCTATGGGCTTTGTGGAACAAAACCATACCACCGATGCGATGGAAGTATTGCGTAAATTATTCACGCCCGAGTTCCGCAACCGTTTGGATGCGATTGTGCAGTTCCAGGCCTTGGCAATTGATCACATATTGCGGGTGGTCGATAAATTCCTGATTGAGCTTGAAGCTTTATTACATGAAAAGCATGTGGTGCTGAATGTTACCCCGGAAGCGCGCCAGTGGTTGGCCGAAAATGGCTTTGATGTGCAGATGGGTGCACGCCCGATGGCCCGTTTAATTCAAGATAAAATCAAGCGACCGCTGGCAGATGAATTATTATTCGGTGCACTGATTAATGGCGGCAGAGTTACTGTTGCCGTTGAAAATGATCAACTACAGGTGACGGCAATGGCTGAGCCTGAGCGATTATTGCCGGCGATGGTTGAGCCTTGAGTATAAGCGCGACAATTATTTAGCGCGGTAGGTAATGCGCCCTTTGCTTAAATCATAGGGCGTCATTTCGACTTTCACTTTATCACCCGTTAAGATGCGAATGTAATTCTTGCGCATTCTTCCGGAAATGTGTGCTGTAACCACATGGCCGTTTTCAAGCTTAACGCGGAACATGGTGTTTGGCAGAGTTTCTAAAACGGTGCCATCAAATTCAAGTGAATCGTCTTTAGACATGCAGAAGTGAATACTTTTTAAATTAAGGCGCTATTTTGACAGGTTTAAGCCGTAAGTGCAAAGAAAGCCTTAATTAACATTCATTTCCTGATAATCCGACAGCTTCAAATGGCAAAAATACCCATGCCAGGATCCATCTTGTGCAGGTTTCTGCGTTTGCTCTGCCACTAAACGCAGATAGTCGGCGCGCTTTATATTTCTCCCACCAAGTAGCTGCAAGTGCGGATTTTCTAGCTGTGCATCTATCCATGGCCAATTCCACGCACGTAACTGTGTGCCCAATGCATATAAAGCAAACGCGGATGCTTGGCTTTTGAGGCTGAACATACTTTCTGCGCAAAACAGTTGCCCAATGGCAAGGCCGTATAATCCACCAACCAGTTCTTCACCCTCAAAAATTTCGATGCTATGTGCGTAGCCCAGTTTGTGTAGGGTCGAGTAAGCATCAATCATTTCATAGGTAATCCATGTGCCGTGCTGGCCTTTACGCGGCGCTTGCGCGCATTGCTGGATGACCTTAGCAAAGCAGGTATCAGCGCGAACAATCCAATTTTGAGTACGAAGCTGCCTTATTCGCGAGCGACCTAAATGAATGCTCGATGTGCTGAAACCATAGCGTGGTTCGGGGCTCCACCATAAAATTGGCTCGCCCGGGTTATACCAAGGAAAGACGCCTTGTTGATAAGCGCTCAGCAACCATTCGGGGCTGAGCTCGCCGCCACTGGCCAATAAACCATTTGGCTCATTCAAGGCCTGCGTCACATCTGGAAACGTAACCGAAAACGTGTTGCTCAGCTTAGTTTTCTTTATCGAGGAATTTTTCGGCATCTAATGCCGCCATGCAGCCAAAACCGGCCGAGGTAATGGCTTGCCGATAGACCTGGTCAGCCACATCGCCCGCGGCAAAAACACCTGGAATACTGGTTGCCGTTGCGCCACCATCTAAGCCTGATTTGATGTTTAGGTAGCCATTACGCATGTCCAGCTGGCCTTCAAATAGCGACGTGTTGGGTGTGTGCCCGATAGCCACAAAAAAACCATGCAAAGCAATTTCACGCATGGTGCCATTGTTAACATCTTGGATGCGCATACCGGTTACGCCGGTTTCATCGCCTAACACTTCATCAACACTGTGGTTCCAGACTAATTCAATTTTGCCGGCCTGAGCTTTAGCAAATAATTTGTCTTGCAAGATTTTTTCTGAACGCAACTTATCGCGGCGATGCACTAAATAAACTTTGCGGGCTATGTTTGACAAATACAGCGCCTCCTCAACAGCGGTATTACCGCCACCAATAACTGCCACATCTTGGTCGCGGAAAAAGAAGCCGTCGCAGGTAGCGCAGGCGGAAACACCTTTGCCCATGAATTTTTGTTCGGATTCAATACCCAAGTATTTTGCACTGGCGCCAGTGGCAATAATCAAGGCATCACAGCTGTATTCGCCAGAGTCACCTTTGAGTTTGAAAGGCCGTTGCGAGAGATCAGCCGTATGTATCTGGTCGAAAATCATTTCAGTTTCAAAGCGCTCAGCATGGCTTTGCATACGCGCCATCAAATCTGGGCCCATCAAACCGTGTGCATCGCCTGGCCAGTTATCCACTTCAGTGGTGGTCATCAGCTGCCCGCCTTGTTGCAGGCCTGTAATTAATACCGGCTTGAGGTTGGCGCGCGCTGCATAAACAGCGGCGGAGTAGCCTGCTGGGCCGGAGCCGAGAATAAGAACTTGGCAATGTTTGCTTAATGACATGAAAAATAGACCGTTTTAAAGAGCCTCTAGCTTGAGGCTTAGTGCACTTTTTATCAAGTATTCGCATGCAGAGAATTTAGTCGGTTTTTTAAGCAATACTCAGCCAGCACATGATTTTGCTATAAACTAGAGCTTATTGAATTCAGGTTAAGGCTTGTGGCTAAAACAGCATTGAAAACAGCAAGTACCGCTGATCAGCAACGACAAAAACTTTGGAAAGAACTGGCATTGGTGGCGGTTGCCCCTTTGCTATTGTATTTGTTAGCCAGTATGGCTTTTTATTCAACAAACGATCCAGGTTGGTCGCGCACCGGCAGTTTAGACGGTAGCATTCACAATATCGGTGGTATTGTTGGTGCTTATATTGCCGACATCAGCTTTTGGCTGTTTGGCTATGTGGCTTACAGCATCCCCTTAGTGTTCGCTGGCATCGCCTGGATTGCCCTGTATGGAATGGATAATGGCGACGGCATGCCGTTGCCGGGCGATGGCCATGTTAATTTTGGTCCAGCGCTACGTTTATTGGGTATTGTTGGTTTCTTAATCAGTGCTACTGGCTTGTGCCATTTAATTGGCGGCCCAGCACCCGATTTGCCAGCCCAATCGGGCGGCTTTATTGGTGCATTAGTTGGTAAAAGCATGAATATGCTGTTTGGCGGCTTAGGTGGAAATTTATTTCTGCTAACAGTTTTTTTGTTGTCGATTACCTTAGCAACTGGCTTGTCGTGGTTTGCGGTGATGGATTGGATTGGTGCTGGCGTATTGGCATTGATTGCAAAATTCAGTACCAAAAAAGACGAAGCTAATGAGTGGAGCCGAACACGTGCTTTGCGTACTGAGCGTGAAGAAGTGCGTAAAGTTGATACCGAGCGCCGCGCCAAACGCGAACCCATTAAAATTGAAGCACCAGCACCGAATGTGGTCGAGAAAAGCGATCGTGCTGAACGAGAGCAGCAAATTCCGTTATTTAACGCCGGCGGCGCCAGTGAAATACCGCCATTGTCTTTGCTTGATGAACCTAAGCCACAAACCAAAGGCTATTCTGAAGAAACACTTGAAACGCTGTCGCGGCAGATTGAGTTCAAACTAAAAGATTTCCGCATAGATGTGCAAGTGGTTGGCGCATACCCAGGCCCAGTGGTAACGCGCTTTGAAATGGAACCGGCACCGGGCGTAAAAGGCAGTCAGATTTCTTCCTTGGATAAAGACATTGCACGCGGTTTGTCGGTTAAATCGGTGCGTGTGGTCGATGTTATCCCAGGGAAATCGGTGGTTGGTTTAGAAATACCTAACGCACAACGTGAAATGATTTATTTGTCCGAATTGCTACGTTCAAAAGAATACGATAAATCCAATAGCCCATTGACAATTGCATTAGGCAAAGATATTGGTGGACGCCCAAGTGTTGCAGATTTAGCGCGCATGCCTCATTTACTGGTAGCGGGCACAACCGGCTCAGGCAAATCTGTTGCGGTGAATGCCATGGTGTTGAGCTTGTTATATAAAGCCAGTGCAAAAGATGTACGAATGTTGATGATTGACCCAAAAATGCTTGAGCTTTCGGTATATCAAGGTATTCCGCATTTGTTAGCGCCAGTGGTCACCGATATGAAAGAAGCAGCCAATGGGCTGCGCTGGTGTGTCGCTGAAATGGAGCGTCGCTACAAATTGATGAGCACATTAGGTGTAAGAAACTTGGCAGGGTTTAATCGCAAGATCCAAGATGCCATTGAAGCTGGTCAGCCGATTATGGATCCACTATTCAAAGCAAATCCGGAATTAGGCATTGAAGCGCGTGCACTTGAGCCGTTGCCGTATATTGTGGTAATCATCGATGAATTCGCTGACATGATGATGATTGTTGGCAAGAAAGTGGAAGAGTTGATTGCGCGACTTGCTCAAAAAGCCCGTGCCGCAGGTATTCACCTTATTTTGGCCACCCAGCGTCCGTCAGTGGATGTTATCACCGGTTTGATTAAAGCCAATATTCCTACCCGTGTGGCATTCCAAGTGTCGAGTAAAATCGATTCGCGTACTATTCTGGATCAGTCTGGTGCAGAAACCCTTTTGGGCCACGGCGATATGTTGTATATGCCGCCTGGCACCTCAATGCCTGAGCGTATTCACGGCGCCTTCGTTAGCGATGAAGAAGTGCATCGGGTGGTTGAGCATTTGAAACAACATGGTAGTGGCACTGAATATATTCCGGGTGTCTTGGAAGAAGTGCAGATGATGGGCGATGGCGTTGTAGTTGGTGCAACCGGACTTCCTGAAGCCAGTAACGCCAATAGCGACGAGTCTGACCCATTGTATGATGAAGCCATTAAAATCGTGACAGAGTCGCGCCGTGCTTCTATTTCTGGCGTGCAACGCCGGCTTAAGATTGGCTACAACCGAGCCGCACGTTTAGTTGAGGCCATGGAAGCAGCTGGCATTGTGTCGCGTCCGGAACATAACGGCGATCGAACGGTCTTAGCTCCACCACCTCCTCGAGATTAGCCATGCGTATATTTTTATGTGTAGTGATGTTAGCTTGCAGTTTGAATATTTCAGCGCAAACTGCTCGCCAGCAATTGCAGACTTTTTCAAAAAATCTGAACACCGCGCAAGTTAGCTTTCAGCAAATTGTGACGGGACCAAACGGCGAAAAAATCCAATCAGCGCAAGGGCAATTGCAAATTCAAGCGCCGGATAAATTTCGCTGGGAATACACTAAGCCAACCGCACAGCTGATAATCGCCGATGGCAAGAAAATATGGATTTACGACCCTGATTTGCAGCAGGTTACAGTGAAAGCGCAAGACGCGCTGAATCAAGATAATCCGCTAAGCGCACTAACTAAGCCAGGCTTAGTCGACCGCTTTTATACAGTTAGCGAGCTTGCCAGCAAACACGGTATTCGTTGGCTGCAATTAGTGCCTAACAATAAACAAAATTCACCATTCGACAAAGCGTGGTTAGGTTTTAATGCCAATGGTTTCGTGAGTATGCGTTTGTTTGATGCATTAGGCCAGGTCTCGGATTTTAGCTTTGGCGCATGGAACAAAAACACTG
>JAYTOD010000099.1:0-1893 GCA_043747995.1 Arenimonas sp. | reverse complement strand
CGCAATACATCAACCACTGCCGCCTGCATGCCATAGCAAATACCGAAATACGGTATGTTGTGTTCGCGTGCGTATTTTGATGTGGACACTTTGCCTTCAAAGCCACGATCGCCAAAGCCGCCCGGCACCAAAATGCCTTGCACACCGTCTAAAAGCGATACGCCTTCGCGTTCAATTTGTTCCGACTCTAACCACTTCAACACAACGCGCGTGCGCTGGCGCAAGCCACCATGCCGCAATGCTTCGCCTATGGATTTATAGGCATCTTGATGATCAACATACTTGCCAACTACGGCAATAGTCACTTCATCGGTTGGATGCTCAACGGCGTCAACTACCGCCTGCCAATCGCTTAAATCGGCTGGGCCAACTTCGTTTTCTAAACGCAGTCGATTGATGACGATGGCATCAAGGTTTTGTGCATGCAACCAAAGTGGCAGTTTGTAGATGGTATCAACATCCAAACAGCTGATGACCGCTTCTTCTGCCACGTTGGTGAACAAAGCAATTTTACGACGATCGCTTTCTGGCAAGGGCTGTTCGCTTCGGCACAACAAAATATCTGGTTGAATACCAATCGAGCGCAGTTCTTTCACCGAATGCTGGGTCGGTTTAGTTTTTAGCTCGCCGGCGGCGGCGATATATGGCACCAAGGTTAGATGCATGAAAATCGCTTTATCTGGACCACGCTCGGAGCGAATCTGCCGAATCGCTTCCAGAAACGGCAAGGACTCGATATCGCCAACGGTGCCGCCAATTTCTACCAAGCCCACATCAAAGCCTTCAGTGGCTTCATAAATGGCATGCTTAATTTCATCGGTCACGTGCGGAATCACCTGCACAGTGCCGCCCAAATATTCGCCACGGCGTTCTTTGCGAATCACGTTATCGTAAATACGGCCAGTGGTAATCGAATTCTTGCGGGTTAAATGCGTGCGCACAAAACGCTCGTAATGGCCTAAGTCTAGATCGGTTTCTGCGCCGTCGTCGGTAACATACACTTCACCGTGCTGGAATGGACTCATGGTGCCCGGATCCACGTTTAAATACGGATCGAGTTTCATCATGGTGATTTTGAGGCCGCGAGCCTCGAGAATGGCCGCTAAGGAAGCGGCAGCAATGCCTTTTCCTAAAGAGGAGACCACACCGCCGGTAACAAAGATTAGACGCGTCATAAAAAAAGTGGCGTTGGAAAGCACCATTTTACCGACTTGCGCGACAAAACGCACCTTTTAAATGATTACTTGACCTAAATGCGCGCAGATTGCATTCTGAATGCAGTCAAATTCGCTCAGAAAATTATGAATACACGTTATAACGCCGCCGATATTGAAGTTTTGTCAGGCCTAGACCCAGTTAAACGCCGTCCTGGCATGTACACCGATACCACCCGCCCTAACCATTTAGCGCAAGAAGTTATTGATAACGCCATCGACGAAGCATTGGGTGGGCACGCTAAATCGATTGAAGTGAACTTATACAGCGACGGCAGCTGCGAGGTTATTGACGATGGCCGCGGTATGCCAGTTGATATTCACCCTGAAGAAGGCATTCCGGGTGTTGAACTGATTATGACGCGCCTGCATGCTGGAGGAAAGTTCAGCGGCAAAAACTACACCTTCTCTGGCGGTTTGCATGGCGTAGGTGTGTCGGTGGTGAATGCCTTGTCGAAAGTGGTTGAAGTGGCGATTAAGCGTGATGGCAACGAATACCGTATGGAGTTTAGAGATGGTTTACGTAGCTCAGCCTTAGAAACGATTGGCACGGTTGGCAAACGCAATACCGGCACGCGCTTGCGCTTTTGGCCAGATGCTAAATATTTTGATACCAACAAATTCGCCATAAAAGCATTGCGGCATTTACTGCGCGCCAAGGCTGTGCTTTGCCCAGGCT
>JAYTOD010000098.1:0-15629 GCA_043747995.1 Arenimonas sp. | reverse complement strand
CGTGCTAGGGGCGTGGCTTGGATAACAGCATTTTGGCTGGCTTCCGATGAACCCGCTTCCGGCCATAAAATCGCGCCCGGCGCAATGGCATTCACACGTACTTCGGGGGCCAACTCCAGCGCTAAGGATTTGGTCATCATCAGTAAGGCCGCCTTGGCCATGCAATACACCGTATGCTGCGGTTTTGGGCTAATGGCAAAAATATCGACGATGTTCACAATACAGCCACTCTGAGCTCGCAAATACGGGGCAGCCGCTTGGCTAAGGAAAAATGGCGCGCGCGCGTTGGAATTGAATAAATCATCCCAGTGCGCATCCGTGGCCTCGCCAATGGGCGTGGGCGAAAAACTGCTGGCATTGTTAATCAACACATCTACTCGGCCGAAATGCTCGATAATCTGCGGGATTAGCGCATCGCGCTCAGCACTATTATTCAAATCGGCTTGCAATAGCAGGCAGCTATTCGCGCGTTGTGCGTTCAGCTGTTTGGCAAGCGTTATGGCTTCAGCGGCAGAGTGGCGATAATGCAAGGCTATGCTATAGCCTTGCGTGTGCAGCATGCGCGCCAATGCCGCGCCCACGCGTTTGCCGGCGCCAGTAATGAAAACCACAGCAGATTGTGAATGCATAACGCGGACTCGGTTCAAATAAACACCTGAACAAGGTATCCTGATTAGGTAAAAATAACCAGTGAGATTTGGATGGAATTACCATCTCCTTCGGCTGAGGCGATTAGCCACAGCCAGCAATTAAAAGGCATTATTCACGCCACCATTGAACAAGAAGGCGGTGCGATGTCTTTCGCCAAGTTCATGGAATTGGCCTTGTATTACCCAGGCTTAGGCTATTACAGCGCCGGTGCGCGCAAATTTGGCGCCGAGGGCGATTTTATCACTGCACCGGAATTGGGTAATGGCTTTGCCCATGTAATGGCAAATGTGATTGCTTCGGTATTAACCCAGTTGGATGACTTGGCGGTGTGTTTTGAAATTGGCGCTGGCACCGGTGCACTGGCCGAGAAAATGTTGCTGCGTCTTCAGGAACTTGAACAATTACCCGCGCAGTATTGGATTTTAGAGCCGAGCGCCGATTTACGCGAGCGCCAACATCAGCGCTTGCAGAAAAGCTTGTCGCCGGAAATTTTTGCTCGATGCATCTGGCTGGATACGCCGCCTGAAGATGGCTGGCAAGGCGTGCTAGTGGCCAATGAAGTGATTGATGCATTGCCGACCACGCGTTTTATTATTGAAGAAGGCGAAATATTCGAAGAATGCGTAGCTCTGGATGCCAAGCAAAATTTTATGCGGGTTATGCGCCCAGCTGATGGCTTAGTGGCCGGTGCGGTGCGGCATGTGGAGCGCAATCTGAAGCGCGAATTTGAGGAGGGCTATTGCTCGGAAATTTTGCCGCAGCTGCCGTATTGGATTCAGGCCATTGCCGGCACCATGCAGCGCGGTGTGATGCTGTACATCGATTATGGCTATCCACGCGATGAGTATTATCTGCCCGAGCGTGACGACGGTACCTTGATTTGCCATTATCGGCATCGGGTGCATGGCGATTATTTTTTATGGCCGGGTTTGCAAGATATCACTGCCTCGGTGGATTTCACTGCATTAGCAGAAGCGGGTGTGGGTGCGGGCTTTAAGCTGGCCGGCTATTGCACGCAAGCGAGTTTTTTGCTGAATAACGGCTTTGCCGATTACATTGCCGAGACCGAACAAAACGTTAACGATGTGGCGCGTTATCGCGAAAATCAGTACATCAAAAAATTAGTGATGCCCGGCGAAATGGGCGAGCGCTTTCAGTTTATGGGCTTTAGTATGAATGTGGATTTTTCAGCGGCTTTTGCCAAAAACGATTTGAGCTACCGATTATGAGAATTAAATATACCCAACGGCTTTCCCATGCATTGCTATTTGTAATGAGCTGGTTATTAAGTGCGTCATTATTGCATGCTGAAGTGAATGCATCTTTACAGTTCGCACCCTATTATGCACACCACAGCATGCCGCAAACGTTTAAACATGCTTTAGATGCGGCAAGTACAGTGCGTAAAAAAGGAGCTATTTTCTACGGCCACACGAATTGGCGCGTTGATTGGACCTTTTCTACGCTTGCGCTAAGTAATGGAGCGTGCAAGTTAGCAGATATTAAGGTTAATTTAAAAGGCACTATGGTATTACCAGTGCTAGCTTCAAAGGATGCCAATACAATAATAAAATTTAATAAATTTTTAGTAGCACTAAAAAATCACGAATATGGACATTATGCCCATGGTCAACAAGCAGCAAGTAGAATAAATAGCAAATTCAATGAATACAGTGTCATGGCCAGCTGTGATATTGCAGTGGTTGAAGCGAATCGAATGGCCAACGAGATTGTTCAGCAATATATTGACGAAAGCAATCGATACGATGTAAATACGCAGCACGGCAGAACTCAAGGCGCAATAGTTGAGTAAAGAAACTCAGGAATTACTTTTTACCCTAGCAATAGCGGCAATGCGTGCTTCACATAAAGCCAATCCCAATTCTGGGCCTTTGGCATTGGTGCTTAAGTGCGCGGCTTTCACGGCATTGGCAGCATCAAAATAGTGTTGCAATAATGCAGCGCTTGGGTAGCTAGTTTCAGTTAAGCCCAAACGCCCGCGTTTATCGGCTTCGCACACAATAGCGATTTGCCGTATGCGCTCCGGACGGCGGAAGGCATCAACGCGTTGCAGTAAATTCTGCACAGATTCCGGCCGCAACTCATGCAAACGATGCACTAACAAATGCTCACGGCAAACATGTAAAGCTAGCGCTCGATGTTCATTCGGCACTTTAAAGCGATTACAAACTGCTTCAACTGCAGGCATGCCCAAATGCTCATGCGCAATATGTTTTGGCCATGCACTTCTATCGGTTAAGGCTTTGCCAAGGTCATGCACTAATGCTGCAAAGCCGATGAGGTCATCGCCCGGCGCTAGGCGCGCAGCCATATCGCAAACCATTTCGGTGTGGATGCCAGCATCCACTTCTGGATGATATTCAATGCGCTGCGGAACACCATAGAGTGCATCTACTTCGGGCAACAGAATTTTCAGTGCCTGAGCTTGCCGAAGCGTTTGTATAAATGCGGAGGGCGTTTTCGAGCGCAACGCCTTGGCCAATTCCTGCCAAACCCGTTCGGCCACCAAATGGTTTAATTCGCCAGCTTGCGTAATGCTCTGCATTAATAAAACAGTTTCATCGGCAAGGTGAAAACCTAAATATGCAAAACGTGCCATAAAGCGTGCACCGCGCAAAACCCGAAGCGGGTCTTCGCTAAATGCGGCAGACACATGCCGCAGTACGCGCAATTCAAGATCACGCCGGCCATGGAAGGGGTCAATGATATTTCCTAGTTCATCTTGCGCCATGGCATTAATGCTGAAATCGCGGCGTGCTAAATCCTGTTCAAGTGTTACTGATGGGTCAGCATGAAACACAAAGCCTTTATAGCCTGGTGCGGTTTTGCGTTCAGTACGCGCAAGTGCGTATTCTTCGCCAGTACGCGGATGCAAGAAAACCGGGAAGTCTGCACCGACCGGCTTGAAGCCAGCAGCCAGCATACTTTCTGGCGATTCGCCAACCACTACATAATCGCGATCACCGGCCGGCAAGCCAAGCATTTTATCGCGCACTGCTCCGCCGACTAAATAGCTTTTCATGATCTTTTTTTGGCTTGTGATGCAGGCATTGGACAGCTCATTTTTGGATGATAGCCTTGTTCACTGAAGTCGCCTAACAGACGTTGGCTTAGTGGCACAATCGGCTGTTTCAAACGCCAATCATATAGCACGCTAAATGCCAATACGCGAGTGATATATTCGCGGGTTTCTTTATACGGAATAGTTTCAATCCAGAATGCGGGTTCTAGCGCAGGCCGTGCATTTTGCCAGCGGCTAACCGGCGTTGGTCCGGCGTTATAGGCGGCAATTGCCTGATAAGCCATATTTGGGTAGCGTTGAATGACATCTTGTAGTGCCCCAGCGCCAAGGCTGATATTGGTTTCAGGCTGATATAAAGAATCATCGCCTAGCCACGGCAGCGAATTTTTTGCGGCAATAGCTTCAGCTGTGCTGGGTAATAATTGCAATAACCCGCGCGCGTTAGCACTTGAAATAACGCCCGGCATAAAAATACTTTCAGCGCGGGCATGCGCCATAAGCCAGCTTTGATTAAGCCCAAATTGTGCGCTAGCTACGCTGAACTGCGGCAAGTAGGGTGTTGCAAAACGTAGCGAATAATAGCGTTGATTGGTATCGTTGCTTTCCAAAGAGAATACTGCGCGATCATACCAGCCAAGTTGCTGCGCCATCTCAATCGCTTTGTATTGCTGCTCAGTGTTTAGTGTTTTATAAGCGGCATTCCATTCCCAGATGGCGTAGTTGGCTTCGCCTAATTGCCACAACCACAGAGCACGCTTCATGCTCATATGTGTATTCAGTGTGCGGACTTCTATTGCTGTTGGTTTTGGTTGTAAAGGGCAAAGTGCATAGGAACTGTTGCTGCGCTCAGCCGACAGCCAGCCATAAAACGTTGCCGAACTATTGGCCTTTCGATACAGCTCAACAGCCGCTTTGTTCTGTTGCAAACGCTCAAGCACGCGTGCTTGAAAATATAACCAACGAGCTTCTTGCTGTTGTGTGGGCTGCAACTGCTTGAATCCGTCTAGTGTTTTTACATCATCATTTTGCGCGAATAAAAAACGCATATACCATTCGCGTAAATTAGCGCTGCGCAGTGCTTCCGGCACGGCGAAGAAACGCACGTCTGCGCCAGGCTCATAATTCACCATGCTCCATAAGGCGATTTCGGATTGCACGCTGGCATTTTGTTCAGGCGTAAACGCATAGGCAGTGCTTACGTTTGCAAACAGCGATTGTGTTTGCGCAGTATTTTTTCGTGCTAATGCAAGCAGGCCTTTGCTAAGCACGATGCTAGAACGTGTATTCATTGGCCACAGATTTTGTAGAGGTTGTGGGTTGCTTAAATAATCACTATATTGTTTTGCAAGGCTGGCATCGGGTTCAGCAAAGCGACTAATCAATTCAGGTAAGCGATCGATTGCTGCATCGGCCAGTAAACGATCAAAGCGTTGCCAGAGATGCTGTGCGCTGAATGGTTGTAATTGATTTAGGGCATCGAAAACTGTTTGGCAAGGTGTAGAGAGCTTGGCTTCATTCTGCCAAATGGCCAAAGCATTTTGTTGCCATACGTTATTGCGGTCAGCATCTGGCACGGAAAGTAACACCGCGCAACGATTTGCCATTGAGCTATCGGGGAAGCGCGCATCCAACAAGGCAATACTTGCCCAATCTTGGCGGCGAATTAATTCTGTGCGCCATTGGCCAAGCAGCCAAATACTCGATGGGTCGTTCGGATTGGCATTAATCACCTCAAGTATTTGCGCGGTGTTTTGGGTGCTGATGTTTTGCTTGCTATTAATAGCTTGTAGCCAAGGCAAGAGTGGATTGCTTCGTAATGCAGCTTTTGCCACATCACTTAGTTGCCCTGATTTTGCTAGGACAAATGCATTGCGCAATTCGGGCTCTTGTGAAACAGCCATTTCGGCCCGCACACCAACACTGGCCAGACTCATGACTATAATGATAGATACAGCACGCATATGGTTTCGCAAAGGGCGTTCTCGAAATAAATCCAATAAGTATAGGTAAGCATATGGTGACATGGTGGATTTATCCAGTTTTAGGTATCGGCGCCGGTATTCTATCGGGCTTACTCGGCGTTGGAGGTGGATTACTCTTGGTCGGCGCACTGATTTTAATTCTACCAATGCAAGGCGTGCCCGCTGAGATAGTCGTGCAGGTGGCATTGGCCAGCTCGCTAAGTAGCATTGTGCTAACGGGGCTTTCTTCGGCATGGGCACATCAGAAACGTGGTGCGGTGCTGTGGGCAAGTGTAGCGTGGCTAGTGCCAGGATTATTAATAGGTGCCGTGCTAGCCAGTATTGGTGTGGCGAAATGGGCTGGCCCTGGCTTGCGCTGGGCAGTTGTGGCTTATTGTGTGTTGGTGGCATTGCAATTGCTTTGCCAGTGGCCAAAACCCGTCGCTGAGAACACTCAGGCGCCCATCGGTTGGCTCTGGACCTTGCTAGGTATGATTATCGGTGCGGTATCGTCAGTGGTGGGCATTGGAGGCGGCAGCATGACCGTGCCGGCCCTCATACTACGCGGTGTTCCTGCGGTGAAAGCAGTCGCCACTTCGGCAGTCTGCGGCGTGTTCATTGCATCAGCAAGCGCGCTAACCTACAGCCAATTAAGCACGCCGTTTAGCATGCCAGACTATTCACGGGGTTTTGTGTACTTGCCAGCCGCACTCGGCGTGGCTTCGGCATCGGTGCTATTTGCGCCATTGGGCGCACGTTGGGCGCATCAGTTACCGGCACTCACTTTAAAGCGGCTATTCGCTGGGTTTTTGTTGTTGATGGCAGGATTGCTGGTCTTGAAAGGCTGATGCCCTAGATTTGGCTTGCTAGAATAACGGACTATACAATGTGGAATATTCATGATTAATGTGCAGCAAATAACACAGTCAGCCATGATTGCTTACCAACAAGGCCGACAAGATGAGGCCATTCAGTTGTTTAAGCAGGCCGCTGAGCAGGCCAATAATGCAGAATCGTGGTGTAACCTCGGCAGTGTGTTGTGCGATTATGGGCAATTTGCACCGGCATTAAATGCCTTGCTTAAGGCAAAGACCTTAGCGCCGGATCATGCATTAATTGATTTTAGTTTGGCGAGAGCTTGCAAAGGTATGGGCCGTCAAATCGAGAGCTTTACCCATATTCAACACGCACTAGCAATAGAGCCGCATGATATTGATTTTCGTTTTTTTCATGCTACTTTAGCGGTTGAATTTGACCAATGGGATACCGCGCTACTGGATTTGGCAATTTTAGTTAAGCAAAATTTAACGCCACCACAGCAGCTAATGCTAGCCAATCTGTATTTGCAAACTGGTCAATTCTCTGCGGCGATTCCGCATTATCAAACGCTTGTTAAGCAATACCCACTTTATTTTGAAGCATGGATGGGCTTAGTTGCAGCATTTGAACGAGCCAATGATTTGCCTCAATTTGAACATGCTTTGCACAATGCATCTGGAGCAGTGAAAAGCCATGAACAGAGCATAGCCTTAAAACAGTTGCAGGCGAAATTAGCATATCGAAATAAACAATTTGATGTATCAACATTATTGCTTCAGGATGTTTGGTCACTGCCAAGCAACAATGGTATGTGGAAGAGTCAGGTTGGTTTTGAGTATGCGCAAAGTTTAGATAAATCCAAACAATATCGAGCTGCTTGGCAGGTATTTAATGAAGCGCATGCTCTTCGCAATCAATTAAATAATGATTCAGTAGGTGATCAGCAAGCATTAAATTTCTTCGATTTATTGGCTAAACACCTGAGTGGCAAATGGCCCATTGCGGGCCAAGACAATGAACAGCAAGATCCAGTGTTTGTAGTGGGGTTTCCGCGTTCTGGGACCACATTGCTCGAGCAGATTCTAGATGCACAGCCAAGCTTAGTATCTTTTGATGAGCAGCCATTTTTGGTTAAAACTCTGCTGTATTTACAACAAATGGGTATTGATTATCCCGCGCAACTAGAGAGACTAAGCTTGAAGCAGATTGAACAATTGCGACTCTATTATTTTCAACAAGCGCAAGCTAAAGTCGGCGCTTTAAATGGTCGCCGCTTAGTTGATAAAAACCCTTTGAATTGGGCACGCCTGCCGTTAATTCGAGCTTTATTTCCACGCGCATCAGTTATTCTGGCGTTACGACATCCCTGTGATGTGATATTAAGTTGCTATATGCAAAATCTACGTTCTACTGTGTTATCAGGGGCATTCTCACATTTTGACCGGATAGCAGATTTATATATTGCTTTAGCAGATTATTGGCAGCGTATCGCTCCGCAGATTGATATGCCGGTGATGATATTGAACTATGAAAATTTAGTGCAGATGCCAGAGCAAAGCACCCAACAGTTAGCACAATTTCTTGGCTTGCCGTGGTCGGAAAGTTGGTTGAACAGCGCCAGCTACGCTAAACACAAAGCTATTATTCATACGCCGAGTTATGCGCAGGTTCTCGAGCCGCTAAATACGCGCGCAATGAATCGTTGGAAAAATTATCGACAGTATTTTGACAAGGATGTGATGGCTCGGCTCAAGCCCTCGGTTCTAGCGATGGGCTATCAAATGGATGACAGTTAAGTGTCAATCTCCAAGGCGATGGCTAAATGATCTGAGCCCGCAGCAGCATATGTTTGGTAGTTTCGACTGTTCATGCCACCCACTAAAATATGGTCAATTGCGCGTTTTGGCGCCCAGCTTGGAAATGTGGCTGGCGATATCGCCGGCATTTGTAGCGATGTGTATTGAAATAAACGGCTCATTTCAGGCGATATTAATTCACAATTTAAGTCGCCCATGAATAGCAAGCGTTTTTTATCGGATAGTAATTCAGCTAAGAATGCAACTTGAATGCGACGCGCACTCGTACTGAGCGACAAGTGAGTTACGGCAACATGCCAAGCCGTTTCGCGCTCACCAAATTCCGCAAGCAAAACCCCACGGCCTGGTATCCGGCTAGGCAGCAAGAAGTGATCAATTTTGCACGGCTCTAATCGCGATAAAAGCGCATTGCCTGAGCTGGCAAAACGACTGATTCGCCGGGTCGCTTGGTGTGAGCTAAATGGGAAGTTAGCTTTATTGGCTAAATACTCGGACTGGTTAGAGAAGCCTGAACGCATGCTGCCTGGGTCGCATTCCTGCAAACCGACTAAATCAAAGCCTTGATAGGTTTGCGCCAGCACATCAAGATTTCCTTGTTTGCCATTCGGTAGAATTTGCGACCATGAGCGTGTTACATATTCACTGTAAGCCCGTGTAATTGAGCCTGCCTGAATATTGCTGCTCATGATTTTAAGTGTTGTCTCGCTCATACAAATAAACCCCGCCGAAGCGGGGTTCTGTTACTTGGCTTTACTTGCTGCAGCACTAGCACGTTCTTTTTGAATTAAGAACTCAGCGACTATAAGCGACTCTTCATGGGTTCTAGCGGTAATGCGGTATTTGCCATTGATGATTAGGGATGGCGTAGACTTGACGCCGGCACGTAGCGCAAATTGCTTAGCACGATTAAGTTTGGAGCTTATCGTCAGGCTATTCATGGTGTCCAACATTTTCTTTTTATCAACGCCATAATTAGCATAAAAAGCAGCTAATTCTTCTAAGCTACCGGTCTTTATTTTTTTATCAATATAAAATGCTTTAAACAAAGGGGCATGCGTTTTTGGTTGAATCCCTAATGCAACAGCAGAAAAATATGCACGTGCGGTATCGTCCCATGGGCCGCCGAATACGGCAGGTACATAAGTAAAGCGTACATCAGCAGGCAGTCTCTTTTTCCAAGCGCTCACTAATGGCTCGAATTCAGCGCAATGCACACAGGAATAGCTAAATACTTCGGCCACTTCAATGCCGCCAGTGCCCCAGGTGGGTTGCGGGGCGGTGAACACAACATAGTCTTTGCCGGCTACTGGAATACCGGGTTTTAACTGTGCACTAAGTGACAATGGTGCTAACAGCACTAGGGCTAAAAATATACGACGTAACATGGTTGCTCCTTAGTTAAAAAAACAAAAACCGACAACACATAATGCTATCGGCTTGCTGAACTGTTGCTGTCACAACAAGAATACTTACTTTTTTGCGGGTGGGCTGGCTTTATGCAAACCTTGCAAATAAGTGGCTAATCCTTGAATTTCTTCATCATTTAAGTTTTTGGCAACTTGCGACATAATGACATTGGCATTTTTATCTTTGCCCCACACCATGCCATCACGAAATGCCGTTAAGCGAGATGCAGTATAGCTAGCATGTTGACCACCAAGCGCTGGATAGGTTGGACCAGGCACACCAGCACCAGCAGGACCATGGCAGGCCGCACAGGCTTGCACTTTGGCTGTACCGCCGCGATAGATTCTTTCACCCACTTGGTAGAATTTCTTGCCGGCATTAGAGCCATCAGCAATAATGCTCTCATCGGCCACGCCAGCAATCACTTTCTGGGTACCGAAATAGGCGCCAATATCGCGCATATCTTGTTCGGTGAGCGCAGCAGACATGCCCATCATAATGGCATTATCGCGCTCGCCCGATTTAAACAGTTTTAATTGGCGCCAAATGTATTGCTCATGTTGGCCAGCCATTTTTGGGTATTGTGGGTCAGTCGCATTGCCATCTAGGCTGTGGCATGCCGCACATGCACCAGCTTTTGTCTGGCCAGCTTTTGGATCGCCTGCTTTGGCGGGACCGGTTTCGGCGACAGGCACAGTAACAACTGCAGCTGGGTTTGCAACAACTTCAGTTGTTGATATGGGTGCGATGGCTTGCTGCGCAATGGCTGTGGTAACCGCAAACGCAGCGGTCAAAATTGCTAGGTGGGAGAGCTTCATAAAACTCCGAACTCAAAATTAAGGATTAACGTCAAGGGTGTCCTTGGCATGTGTTAATTATCCCAGTGTTTGCAGGCTTCGGTCAATCAGTACCGGCGCTTTTGCCTAATAAACAAGGGTAGAATAGACAAAATCATTTAAAGCGAGCGCTATGGCGAACTTTTTAGCTCAGGCCCAATTTGTGCTCTCAGCACCAACTTTGGCGGCATTGCCGAAAGATAGCCTGCGTGAAGTGGCTTTTGCAGGTCGTTCAAATGCGGGAAAATCAACGGCATTGAATGCCTTATGCCATCAAGTGGGCCTGGCTCGCACCTCGAAAACGCCGGGCCGAACCCAGCAACTGGTATATTTCAAAATCGTTGACGGCTTATATTTAGTTGATTTGCCGGGCTATGGCTACGCCAAAGTGCCCTTAGCCATTCGCACGCAGTGGAAGCTGTTTATCAATCGCTATTTTCAAGTGCGTGAGCCACTCGCAGGTTTAGTGATTGTGATGGACATTCGGCACCCATTACGCGAATACGATATTCAGATGCTAGATTATGCCAATTCCCGCAATTTGCCGGTGCATTGCTTGCTTACCAAAGCTGATAAATTAGGCCGTAGCGAACAAGCGCGCACTATCACACAAGTTAAAAAAGATTTAGCAGGCCGTGCCAGTGTGCAAGTGTTTTCTGGTTCCTCGAAAATTGGTATTGATGAAGCGCGTGCGGTTGTAACCGGTTGGCTGCAAACCCCACATGAAGCGCTTGGAGAATCCCTTGGCTGAAAAAACCTCGCCATTAATACATAATAAAGATCAGCTGATTGCGTTTCATGCCAGTGGTGCGCGCCCCAAAGCTGAGTGGACGATTGGCACTGAACACGAGAAGTTTGGTTATCGGCTCGATGATTTGCGCCCACCCACCTTTGACGGCGAGCAAGGTATTGAAGCTTTGTTGAAAGGCATGATGCGTTTTGGCTGGCAAGCTGTGGAAGAAAATGGCCGAGTAATTGCCTTGTTGCGCGATGGTGCTTCGATCACTTTGGAGCCAGCTGGCCAGTTTGAGTTGTCTGGCGCTATGTTGGAAAACGTGCATCAAACTTGTAAAGAAACCAATCAACATTTATCAGAAGTTAAAACGGTTGCCGATGAATTAGGGCTGGGCTTTTTAGGCATGGGGTTTCAACCGAAATGGGCGCGCACCGATATGCCATGGATGCCGAAAGGGCGCTATAAAATCATGCGCGATTACATGCCAAAAGTTGGCGATCTTGGCTTGGACATGATGACCCGCACCTGCACAGTGCAAGTGAACTTGGATTTTGAATCCGAAGCCGATATGATCAAAAAATTCCGTGTGTCTTTGGCCTTGCAACCCATCGCAACTGCGTTATTCGCCGATTCACCGTTTACTGAAGGCAAGCCGAATGGTTACCTAAGCTATCGTTCTCATATCTGGACCGACACCGACAAAGACCGCACCGGCATGCTCGATTTTGTGTTCGAGGACGGTTTTGGCTATGAGCGTTATGTGGATTATTTGCTTGACGTGCCAATGTATTTTTCCTATCGAAACAAGCAATATATCGATTGCGCTGGTTTAAGCTTCAAAGATTTTATGCAAGGAAAATTAGCCGCTGTACCGGGTGAATTGCCGACTATCAATGATTGGTCCGACCACATGACCACCGCTTTCCCCGAAGTGCGCTTGAAGAAATACTTAGAAATGCGTGGCGCTGATGGTGGCCCTTGGCGTCGTTTATGTGCGTTGCCGGCATTCTGGGTTGGCCTGCTGTATGACCAACAAGCTTTAGATGCGGCGTGGGATTTGGTGAAAGATTTCTCGATGCAGGAGCGCAATGCGCTGCGCGATGGGGTGCCGAAATACGGCTTAAAACTGCCTTTCCGCAAGCATAGCGTGTGTGAATTAGCCATTGAAGCATTGAAGATTTCTGCGCTGGGTTTAAAAAATCGTGCATGCTTGAATAAACATGGTGATGATGAAACTATTTTTCTGCATCCGCTAATGGAAATTGCTTTAGCTAATGAAACACCGGCCGAGCGCAAACTGGCACTGTTTCATGGCGCGTGGCAGGGTGATATCGACAACGTGTTTAATCAGTTTGCGTACTAAAACTGAACCCTATGTAATTAATGGCGTAACGTATCAAATTCATTCGTTACTAGATAAAAATCAATTTCACGATCCCGAGGGTGAAGCCGAACGCTTAGGTATTTCTTCGGCCACATGGCCATTATTTGGCGTAGTTTGGCCGTCGGGCTTACTGCTAGCCGATATCATGAGTCGTCAAGAAATTAATGACATGAAAATCCTTGAACTTGGCTGTGGTTTGGGATTAGCCAGTTTAGTTGTTCATGCGCGCGGCGGTAATGTGTTGGCCACCGATTATCATCCGATGGCAGCAGCCTTCATGCAGGAGAATAGCCAACTTAATGGCTTAAGCCCAACGCCATTTCAACGCTGTGATTGGGCTGAAGAAAATCTTGCACTAGGCAAATTTGATTTAATTGTTGGTAGTGATTTATTGTATGAACCCAATCACCCACTTTTACTTTCACAATTCATTAGCCAACACAGTACACATACTACGCAAATAATCATAGTTGACCCTAAAAGGCGATTACAGAATAAATTTAGAAAGCAGATGGAACTGCTCGGCTATTGCTCAGAGTCTGAACAAGGCACGGCCAAACAGCTAGAAGAGTTTGGATTCAAGGGAACGTTGTTTCGGTTCAGTAAAATATAATCATTAAAGCAAAAAATATAGTTACGCTAGGGTTCTGGGCGAATTTCTTTTTTGGATAATCTCAGACACTTGCTTGGCCCACAGACTATAACTCGTGGCGCTTGGATGAAAGCCATCGCTGGCCATGAAATGCGCTTGCATGGGCATGTCGTTTTGCACTAATTGGCAGTTTGAATGCTGTGCAATGAGTTGTTGTAGCGCTGTATTAAACTGTTTGGCGCGCTCTCCTAAAACCCAACGCAAAGGCTGCGGCAAAGCCGGAAAGTAATGCATCGGTGGCAATGCGCTATATATGATGAGTTGCGCAGAAAATTTCCGTGTAAGTTTTTCGATTAGTTCATTCTGTTTTATAAGCCACGCTGCCTGAGATAATCCACTGGTGATGTCATTCACGCCGATTGAAATTAGCACCGCATCAAACGGTTCTGCCGATTGAGTGTTTAGTACGTTGAGAATATCTTGACTGGTATAACCATTTTTTGCCCAAAGTTGCCAATCGGTATGAAAATGCGCAGCAAGCTGCTCGCTAAGTTGGCCAGATAATGCATCCGCTTGGATGTTTGCGCCAACACCTGCAGCAGCCGAGTCTCCTAAAATGAGTAAGCGTAGAGTTGGCCCAGCACCGATTTTACCGTTACGTTCGCCGGATGGTTCGGGCAATCGTGGTGTGGTTTTGCGCACATACATGCCTTGTGCCAGTAGCAATGGTGATAGTGCAAGATTAAGTAATGGATACTGCATTGGATTCGCTACCTTACTGAGTTATTTTTGCTCAACCAGTATAATTTTACTTCTATCAAAACCAAGCGAAACTGCTTTGTCGATTAGTTTGGCTTGTAATTCTGGAGCAATGGTTGGCGTGCGCGATAAAAGCCAAAAATACGAGGTGTCTGGTCCGCTAATGAGTGCGTATTGATAGTTTTCTTGCTCTAATTCAAACACGATGTATGAGCCATAGAACGGCCCGAAGAAGGACACTTTCAAATAGCCCTGGTCTTTTCCATCAACAAAATAGGCTTTGCCAACGGATTCTTTCCACGCATTTTTTTCTGCGGAATAACCGCGGTTCACTACTTTAATGCCACCATCGCTACGCAGGCTGTATTCGGCAGTGACTTTCGATAAGCCGCGCTCGAAACGATGATCAAGCCTGGCAATTTCATACCATTTGCCTAAGTATTTCTGTGCTTGAAAGTTTTCTACGGGTTTGATGTTATCCGGTTTGCCGGTGCAAGCGGATAATGCCAGTAGAGCAAATAGCGCAATGATTGGTAAGCGTGTCATACATCATTCCTTTGAGCAGTAGCTAATTTTACATCTCATCAGTTAAGTTGGTATGTACGTCAGGCAACATATGCGGCTAAGGTTTTGGTAGCGCAAAGTTGCAACTAGTTCTTGTCAAGGCATCAGGCTTTTTTGACGAATTCCGATTTTAGTTGCATCGCGCCAATGCCTTCAATTTTGCAATCGATGTCATGGTCGCCATCTACCAAGCGGATAATTTTCACCTTAGTGCCCACCTTTACTACCGATGACGAGCCTTTCACTTTCAGATCTTTGATAACAGTGATCATATCGCCATCTTGCAGAATATTACCCACTGAATCCTTGACGACTTTAGCGCTATCGACGTCTTCATCAGCTACAGCGACCTTGCTCCATTCATGCGCACACTCAGGGCACACGAATTGGTTGCCATCTTCGTATGTGTATTCGGAAGCGCATTTCGGGCAGGGTGGCAAAGCTTGCATAGTTAATTCTTTTGTTTAGGCGTTGCTTAAATTATAACAAGATAAATCTTGCGAAGACCGGGCTTAGCCATACACACCTCCAGTTAGGAAAGAGTGTCAACTAAAGCGGGTGAAGATTCCGGTCCCCTTGATTGCGTAGTTAGGCAGATTGCGACTGAATGGTGGATAGGATTTCAGTCTTAACGTCTGATGGGATGTTACTCCAATCAGTTTGCGGAGTAATTACAAGTAAAAAACCGTACTCGTCTTTGACAGCGCTAAGTATTTGCATGAACCATTTGGAATAAGACCATTCTCGCGGATTTGGTGAATAAAGGAATTTACCATGAGCGTCCCAGTGAACTTCCAAGGCAGAACGATAAATTAAAGGAAAAGATTCAGTGCGCGGTGTGATGCAAAGTCTAGCCTCAGCGTCGATAAGTACCTTTGCAATTTGGTCTGACTGCATTTGCCTAACGATTGAATTAAGCGGCATTCGCCGCGACAACATCAGTTTAATCATATTTCGAGGCGGCTGTCCGCTTGAATGAGTAAAAAGGAGACTTCCCACTTCGGCGGCTGGTAGCCTCGGCATCGAAGTGCCACGATTGTGTTTCCACAATCTCACGAAG
>JAYTOD010000097.1:0-2094 GCA_043747995.1 Arenimonas sp. | reverse complement strand
CGGCGCAACAAGCCACGCATTTTACCGGCAATATTTGTAATGGCAGGAAATTCTATCTTTCCGCATGGGCAATTTGCCGGCTCCGCTAAATCGCCTAATGCATAGCGAATCAAACTTGAATGCCGATTGAAATAATCAGTAACCACCACCTGCCCAAGCTGGCCGATTGTGCATGGCTGATCTTGTTCGTTAAGAATTTCAACGCCCAATTTGCTGGCCATAATATGATAGTTTTGCGGATTATGCGGGCAACGAATAGCAATTATGCCGCACTCAACCGAACTATAGGTGACCACAACCACAGCGTTCGGGAAAACACGTTTCAGCAAAGCATCCATGTGTGCATCAAAGGTTTCCGACATGGCCGTGACGCGCGCAACATAAGGCAAGCTCAAGCCATGTTCAATGCCATAATGACAAAGTTGCTCCAAGTTAGTAGGGTATGAAATCAACGATGTGGCGCCATACTGGGCATGCTGTTGTTCAATAAACGCCCATTGCTCTGGCAATGGCGAGCCTACTTCTAAGGTGTGCGAATTAGCTTTGTGGGTGGCAAGTGCAACAATTTTCATGGCTGTCAATTTACCGCCATACCATGCAATCAAGCGCTCAACGTCTTGGTCCTCACGCTTGCTGCGCGTCGGATCCCATGAAACTTTAATAGGCATCGATATTGAGCCCGAGGTATGCGCTATAGCGGCATGGCCATTGAGCAGTAAATCATTGAACTGCTGCACCTGGGCACGCTTGATTACCGGTAAAGGAGCGCTAATATCGGTGTGAAAACGCTGATAGAAAGCATGGTTCTGTTGAGCCCAAAGCACAACGCTAGCAAAATGATTTCGCGCATACGGGCGGTCACCAAATGTTTCAGGAATCCAGACTTTAGACATGATAGTCATTATAGACAAATCAATGCTCAATTAAATATGCCTTTAAGCCTCAACAAGCCTAGCCTGTTATAATTTAGCGTCTTTACTCCCAGGCTTTCCTATGTCTTCAATGGCTTCTCTCAACCCTGGCGTTGATTACGATTACACCCTCGACGACAAATACAGCCGCGAACAAGGCCGAATTTACTTGTCGGGCGTGCAAGCGCTGGTGCGTTTGCCATTGATGCAGCAAATGCGTGATCGCGCCGCGCAGGTTAATAGCGCTGGCTTTATTTCCGGCTATCGTGGCTCGCCATTGGGTGGTTTCGATTTGGAACTATGGAAAGCCAAAAAGCATCTGGCCGATTCCAATATTGTGTTCACGCCCGGCTTAAATGAAGACTTGGGCGCCACCATGGTGTGGGGTACGCAGCAAACCAATTTATTCAAAGGCGCCAAATACGACGGCGTGTTTTCTATGTGGTATGGCAAAGGCCCGGGTGTGGATCGCTGCGGCGATGTATTTAAGCACGGCAATGCTGCTGGCACTTCGCAATTTGGTGGTGTGTTAGCCTTAGCCGCCGATGATCATGCCTGCCGTTCGTCCACTTTGCCGCATGGCTCGGAATTGGAATTTGTGTCAGCGATGATGCCAGTGCTAAACCCCGCTGGTGTGCAAGATATTTTGGATATGGGCTTGCTTGGCTGGGCCATGAGCCGCTTCACTGGACGATGGGTGGGTTTTAAAACCATAGCTGAAACGGTAGAGTCGTCGGCCTCGGTGAATGTTAACCCGCATCAGCTCGATATTTTATTGCCGGAAGATTTTGTGTTGCCGAATGGCGGCCTAAACATTCGCTGGCCAGATCCACCGCTTGATCAGGAAATGCGCCTTCACCAATATGCGGTAGCCGCAGCACAGGCTTTCGCACGCATTAATCGTATTGATAAGGTCGTGTTCGATTCGCCAAAAGCACGCTTAGGTATTGTGACCACCGGTAAATCGTATTTGGATGTGTTGCAGGCCTTGGAATATTTAGGCATTGATTCGAACATGGCCGCCGATATCGGCATCCGTGTCTATAAAGTTGGCATGACCTGGCCACTGGAACCGATTGGCATCCGCGAATTTGCTGAAGGCCTAGAAGACATTATTGTGGTTGAAGAGAAGCGTAGCTTCATTGAATCGCAGATGAAAGAATATATGTACAACTGGGACACT
>JAYTOD010000096.1:0-6939 GCA_043747995.1 Arenimonas sp. | reverse complement strand
TATGAAATGCTTGATGCAATTTTGCAGGCGTATATCGATCAGGAATATTCGCCAGACGAAATCATAGCGAGCTTAAGTATGCAATTTGGCGCTCAGGATTACACAGATATCGTGTTGCGCATGTTGCGCTTATTGAAAATATCCGAATGGAAGCGCCGTCAAGCGGCGCCTGGCCCGAAATTGTCGCGGCGCGCATTTGGCCGCGAACGCCGATACCCAATTACCTCAGGCTATACGCGTTAGTTGTTAATTTCACCGGCAAACGGATTTAGCTGGCTCCATTTCGAGCGTTTATTCGGCCAATTACCTTTTAAATACGCGTGCTCCGGGTAGTTTTGTTCAAGCACACGCTTAGCATCTTGCGATAAGGTATCTTGGCCAAGCGCTTTATAACTAATTGCTAACAGTGCAACGGCATCATCATCGAATTCTGATTGCGGATAGGTTTCTAAAACGTATTTGGCACGGCCAATAGCTGATACATAAGCTTCGCGTTGGTAATAATAAATGCCCACTGTTAGATCGTGTAGTGCTAAACGGTTACGCAAATAAATCATGCGCTGGCGTGCTTCCTCAGCATATTGACTGCTTGGAAAGCGGCGAATTACTTCATTGAAATCGTTATAGCTTTGTGCAGCAGCGCCCAAATCACGGGCCGATACATCGAGACGCGCTATTTTCGCCAGCCAGCGATTTTCGCGATCGAAGTTAATCAAGGCTTTTAAATAGTAGGCGTAATCGATATTTGTGTTGGTTGGGTAGGTTTTGATGAAACGGGATATGGTGGACGTAGCTTCTTCGTGCTTGGCTAATTTGTGCTGTGCCAATGCTAACTCGATTTGCGATTGTTCAGTTAATGCGCCATACGGAAACCGCGCAATCAAGCGCGTATAGGTTTTTTCAGCTCTATCATAGTTTTCTTTATCAAGATTCTTTTTTGCTAATGCATATAAGGGCTCAACAGCCAAGGTCTCAATTTCGGTTTTTTTCTTTGACTCACCCATACCAAATAAATTTTTAGTGGTTTGGCAGGCACTCAACGAGGCCAGTAATATCAATAAGGACAATAATCGAGCAGGTGTTGATAACGTCATAGCATTCATAGTCAAGCGCTTCATTGGCAATTAGTGGATAATACCCTAAGCGCGCCTTTTGCTCCACGATTATTTCATGCACTATGAGTTAAAACATTGATTCTTATGAACCAGACTGCACAGCACGACACCGAAGACCAAGACAACGAACTTATTGAAGCCACAGTGCCTGAGCACTTGGCGGGTAAACGTTTCGACCAAGCACTTGCAGAAATGTTCCCCGAGTTTTCCCGTTCGCGTTTAACCGAATGGATAAAATCTGGCGATGCATTGCTAAACGGCGAGCAGATGAAGCCGAAGATGTCGGTCAATGGCGGTGAAACGGTTAGCTTGGTGGCTAAATTGCACGTCGAGACAGATGCTAAAGCCGAAGCGATTGCATTGGATATTATATTTTCAGATGCCGATATTATTGTGGTCAATAAGCCTGCGGGCTTGGTGGTGCATCCAGGCGCTGGCAATGCCAACGGCACGATGGTTAATGCCTTGCTGCATTTTGATGCTGAACTGGCGAATTTGCCGCGCGCTGGTATTGTGCATCGCCTTGATAAAGATACCTCTGGTTTAATGGTGGTTGCGCGTTCTATTCGGGCACATGCCAATTTGATTGAACAGCTATCGTCGCGCGCCGTGCATCGGCAATATGTTGCGGTGGTGCAAGGCCCGATGGTGGCTGGCAATACCATCAATGCTCCGATTGACCGACATCCACGCGATCGCGTGCGCATGGCGGTGGTCAAAGAAGGCGGTGGCCGCGAAGCAATAACACACTTTCGTGTACGTGAAAAATTTCGTTCACATACGGTGGTTGAATGTCGCTTAGAAACAGGCCGCACCCATCAAATCCGTGTACATATGGCGCATGTAAAACACCCATTGATTGGCGATCCACTGTACGGCGGAGCATTTAAATTACCCAAAGCGGCTAGCGATTTTTTAGTTGAAACCTTGCGCGGGTTTAAACGCCAAGCATTGCATGCCGAGAAATTAAGTTTTATTCATCCATTAAATGGCGAGCAGCTCAGTTTTGATGCTGAAATACCAATGGATATGCAGGTTTTAATTAAGGCCCTGCGCGAGGACACCGAGGCGTTCAAAGCTGGATGAGCGCTATCATTGCCGCCAATTGGCCGGCACCGGCCAACATTACCGCTTTCACTACCACACGGCATGGCTTGGGCGTTTCTGTAGCGCCATTTGATGAATTTAATTTAGGTATTCGATGCGGCGATCAGCTAGCTCATGCTCTGCAAAATCGCGCGGCTTTAATCAATGCATATCGGCTGCCTTCTGAACCGCAATGGCTACATCAAGTGCATGGTGTTGATGTGCTGCGAATTGGCCCTCAACAAAACGACGAACCCCTAGCCGATGCCTGCGTTACCGAAACACTGAATACTGTTCTAGCGGTATTAACTGCCGATTGCCTGCCGGTGCTTTTTTGTAATACAGCTGGCACTGAAATTGCGGCGGCCCACGCTGGCTGGCGCGGTTTAGCCAATGGCATGCTAGAAACAACCGTTGCGGCAATGCACAGCAAGCCTGAAGATATGATGGCTTGGCTTGGCCCGGCTGCAGGCGCGTTGCGCTATGAAATTGGGGAAGAGGTACGCGCTGCGTTTTTATCGCTTAGTGCTGAGGCTGAAACGGCATTTACAGCTACACGCCCAGGCCATTATCTTATTGATATGGTCGCTATTGCAACGCAGCGCTTATTGGCAATTGGTGTTAGCCAGATTTATGGCGGCGAGCACTGCACCATTACCGACACGCGATTTTATTCGCATCGACGTGAGCAACGCACCGGCCGCATGGCCAGTGTGATTTGGATGGGTTAAATCACGGTTGTGATTATTCCCCATGATTAAAATCATGGGCTATAGATTTATCAATTTATGACCAATGGCACTCATTTCAGCAATGACTTTTCGCTACTGTATGACGTATAGCTTTTAATCTCACGGAATATATACCTATGCAAATTCGTCACTGGCTGTTGTTTACTGGATTGTTGTTGAGCACCACAGTGCTAGCAATTACGCCACAAGAGCTCAAAGGTCAGCTGGATGCCGGCGATAAAAAAGCCTTGCCGAATGCTGAAGCTTTTGCCAAGGCAAATACAAAAAATACAGAGGCATTGATTTTGCTCACGCGCGCGCGCCTGCAAGCAGGCAAGGGCAAATTAGCGGTTGAATCGGCGCAGAAAGCGGTTTCGCTATCGCCAAATAATGCCCAAGCGCAGTTTTGGTTAGGCAATGCCTATGGTTCGCATATTGGCGAAGTGGGCATGTTGTCTAAAATGAGCTTGGCACCAAAGTTGCGTGATGCATTTGAAGCGACGATTAGATTAGAGCCCAATAATCTTGATGCCCGCGAATCAATTTTGCAATTTTATTTGCAAGCACCATCAGTGGTGGGTGGTGGCAAAGATAAGGCTGTATTGCAGGTGAAGGAAATTGCCAAACGCGATGCGGCCCGTGGCCATTTAGCGCAAGCGCAAATTTATATGGCAGAAAAAAACACTGCGGCTGCCTTAAAATCGTATGAAGCCGCCTATTCGGCTAAACCAAGCGATGCCTCGATTCGCTTAGCCTTGGGTATTGGCTACCAGCAGGCTAATCGTTGGAACGATGCCTTCAAACATTTTCGTGCTTGGGTTGTGCAAGATGATAAAGCCGGTGTTGCTTGGTATCAGATTGGCCGCAGCAGCGCCTTAAGCGGACAGCTTCTGGATGAAGGCATTGCTGCGCTAAAAAAATATCTAGGCATGCCGCATGGCGCCAATGAGCCACAAAATAAAAATGCCTATTACCGCCTTGGCCAGTTGTATGCTAAAGCTGGACAGAATGCCGAAGCGAAAGCGGCGTTTCAAAGCGCCTTGAAGCTTGATCCGGGCTATAAGGAAGTGAAAGCTGAACTGGCTAAATTGTAATTTCTAGACAGTCTTTGCGCTAAACCAAGCCCTTGTTGTACTTGAAGCTGTAGATTAAGCCCATATTTATTAAATAAGCCAATTGGCTTTTACCTATGGGAGAGCTTTATGCGCGTTGATAAATTCACCAGCAAATTTCAGCAGGCCTTGAGCGAGGCACAAAGCTTGGCGGTTGGCCGTGACCATAATGTTATTGAGCCAGTGCATTTAATGCTGGCATTGCTTGAACAGCAAGGCGGCAATAGCTTGCCATTATTACGTGAAGCTAGCGCGAATGTGGCGTTGTTAAAGCAACAACTGCAAGAGACGCTCAATCAGTTGCCCAAAGTAGCCGGGCAAGATGGTGCAGTATCGATGGGTAATGACTTAGCACGACTATTAAACGTTACCGATAAACTCGCCCAACAAAACAAGGATCAGTTCATCGCCAGTGAATGGTTTTTAATGGCGGCTATAGACGATAAAGGTGTGCTCGGTAAAAGCCTTAAATCTTCTGGTGTTGATAAAACTAAACTGCAGCAAGCCATTACAAGCCTTCGTGGCGGCGAAGCAGTGAATGATGCCAATGCAGAGGATAATCGACAAGCTTTAGAAAAATATTGCATCGATTTAACCGCGCAAGCAGAGAAAGGCAAGCTCGACCCGGTGGTGGGTCGCGATGAAGAAATTCGCCGCACCATTCAAGTGCTGCAACGTCGCACCAAAAACAACCCGGTGTTGATTGGCGAGCCGGGTGTAGGCAAAACGGCAATTGTTGAAGGCTTGGCACAACGCATTATCAATAACGAAGTGCCGGAAGGTCTGCGCGGCCGGCGTGTATTGTCACTCGATATGGGTGCCTTGATAGCCGGTGCAAAATTCCGTGGTGAATTCGAAGAACGCTTGAAAGCGGTGCTTAGCGATTTATCGAAACAAGAGGGTAATGTTATTTTGTTCATTGATGAGCTGCATACCATGGTGGGCGCCGGTAAAGCCGAAGGCTCAATGGATGCTGGCAATATGCTGAAGCCGGCCTTGGCGCGCGGCGAACTACATTGTATAGGCGCAACGACTTTAAATGAGTACCGGCAATATGTGGAAAAAGATGCCGCACTCGAGCGCCGGTTCCAAAAAGTATTTGTTGGCGAGCCAAGTGTTGAAGACACCATCGCAATTTTGCGCGGCTTGAAAGAGCGCTATGCCTTACATCACGGCGTAGAAATCACTGACCCGGCTATTGTGGCTGCAGCAACCCTATCGCACCGCTATATTGCTGACCGCCAGCTGCCCGACAAAGCCATCGACCTGATGGACGAAGCGGCCTCGCGTATTCGCATGGAGATTGACTCCAAACCAGAAGAACTGGACCGCATGGAGCGCCGTTTAATTCAATTAAAAATGCAGCGTGAGGCATTAAAAAAAGAAAAAGATGCTGAGTCAAAACAGCGCTTAGCAGATCTTGAATTGGAAATAGGTAAGCTTGAGCGTGAGTTCAGTGATTTAGATGAAGTGTGGAAAGCAGAAAAAACCATACTAACAGGAACCACCAAAATTAAAGAAAAGCTGGAGCAAGCACGCATGGATTTGGATGCGGCACATCGTAAGCAAGACATTGCCATGATGAGCGAGATTCAATATGGGCTAATTCCCGACTTGGAGAAGCAGCTTAAAGCTGCCTCTGAGCTCGAAACGCATGGCTTTAAATTATTGCAAGATAAAGTTACCGCTGATGAAATCGCCGAAGTGGTTTCGCGCTGGACTGGCATTCCAGTTAGCAAGATGCTGGAAGGCGAGCGCGAGAAATTGTTGCGAATGGAAGACGAGTTGCATAAAAAAGCCATCGGTCAGGCTGAAGCGGTTACGGCTGTTTCGGCAGCCATTCGTCGTTCGCGCGCTGGTTTGTCCGATCCGAACCGGCCGAATGGTTCGTTCTTATTTCTTGGCCCAACCGGCGTTGGCAAAACCGAATTATGCAAAACCTTAGCCGAATTCTTGTTCGATAGCCCGGATGCCATGGTGCGCATCGACATGAGCGAGTTCATGGAAAAACATTCGGTGTCGCGTTTAATTGGTGCGCCGCCAGGCTATGTGGGTTATGAGGAAGGTGGCTATTTAACTGAAGCGGTGCGCCGCCGTCCGTATTCAGTGATTTTGCTTGATGAAGTCGAAAAAGCACACCCTGATGTGTTCAATATTTTATTACAAGTGCTCGACGATGGTCGCTTAACCGATGGCCAAGGCCGTACTGTCGATTTCCGTAATACGGTAATTGTGATGACCTCCAATTTAGGCTCGCAGCATATTCAGGAAATTGCCGAACGACAAGGCTTAACGCCGGAAGCATACACTCAAATGAAAGCCTCTGTAATGGCCTCAGTGCAGGCGCATTTTCGTCCGGAATTCATCAATCGCTTAGACGATATCGTGGTATTCCATCCGCTCACCGCCGAGAATATCCGTGCCATTGCTGCGATTCAAACAAAATCTTTGGCTAAACGCTTGAATGAGCGCGGCATTAAACTGCAACTGAGCGATAAAGCCTTGGATTTAATTGGTTCTGCTGGTTTTGATCCAGTGTATGGCGCGAGGCCTTTAAAACGCGCTATTCAGCAGTTATTAGAAAATACTCTGGCCAACAAGATTTTGTCGGGTGAATTCGTTACTGGAGATACTGTGATAGTTGATGCCGATGGCGCGGGATTGCATTTCAGTAAGTAATCCTAAGTAGGTGTGACACATAAAAAACCGGAGTTTGCTCCGGTTTTTCTTTAAGCGAGTCAATACCAGTGCACCAAAAAATAGCAAGGCACGCTATGATGTCAGTGCATACCAATTGGCGGGGGAAATGAACATCATGGGTACATCAACATTGTCGGACAAGCGCGGCGCTGGCCGTTTAGCTATTTTTATTCTGATTGCCATGGTGGTAGGCAT
>JAYTOD010000095.1:0-4669 GCA_043747995.1 Arenimonas sp. | reverse complement strand
GGCGCGGTAATCATGGCTATTGGTTTATTCATGATTGCGATTCCAAATGAACAGATCTTCAAACTTGGCTTAGCCACAATCATCGTTGGTAATGGTTTGTTTAAGCCGATTATCTCAACCATGGTCGGGCAATTGTATGCCACCAGCGATCAGCGTCGCGATTCTGGCTTCACCATTTTTTATATGGGCATTAATATTGGTGCAATGATTGCACCGGTCATTACCCAAATCTTGGCGCAACGTTATTTTGGTACTACCGAAACGCCTGCCTATAAAGTGGTATTTATCACTGCCGGCATTGGTATGATTATTAGCTTGTTCTGGTTTTGGATGGGTCGCAGTCAATTAAAAGGTATTGGTGCAGCACAGCCAGGCAGTGGTATGAGCCGTGTATTGGGTGTGGTCATCGTTGGCGCATTGGTCGGCATTCCGCTGTTTTATTTCTTACTCACCATCAATGCCATCTATCTGCAATATCTGTTGATGGGCTTAATTGTTATTCCAGCATTTATGCTGTTGCGCGAAAGTATTCAAGAAGGCACGGTAGCGCGCGATAAAGTATTAGCAATGCTATCCATATTTTTCTTCAATGTGTTGTTTTGGATGTTCTTTGAGCAAGCGGGTAGTTCGTTTAATTTCTTGGCAGAAAAAATCGTTGATCGTAACTTGAGTGGCTGGGAATTTCCTGTTGCCTGGTTCCAATCGGTTAACTCAGTTGCCATCATTACGTTAGCGCCAGTGCTGGCTTGGTTGTGGGTGTGGATGGGCAAATCCAATCCATCAATTCCACGCAAATTCGGCCTGGGTCTGATTTTCAATGGCTTGGCTTTCTTCTTGCTAATGTATTCCTTGAAAAATCTAGTCGATCCAGTAACCATGATGATTCCATTCTGGACATTGTTTGCGGTCTATGTGATTCAGTCTATTGGCGAACTTTGCTTATCGCCAATTGGCCTATCGATGACCACCAAACTGGCTCCGAGTAAATTAGGTGGCTTGGCCATGGGTTGCTGGTTCTTGTCGATTGCCATCGGTAATAACTTGGCCGGTATTTTTGCTGGCAGGGTAAGTGGCGAAGGTGGTATGACAGCTGCATCAGCATTGAGCGGTTATACCTTCGGGTTCTATGCCTTAGTGGGCGCCGGTGTGTTGTTGTTCCTGATTGCGCCACTGATTCAGAAACTGATGCATGGCGTTAAATAAGCACTAATAGTTAGCTTCAAAAAAAGCGACCTTCGGGTCGCTATTTTGTATGTTCAATTATCATCACTAATTGATAGGTATGGCTATTGGGCGAGTATTAAATTACCCGGTAGCATCGGTGTTGAAAGCATTTGTTGAAATAGTTTCCAACGTAGCGCTAGTTTTTCAGACTCCGTTTTTGCATGACGACTATGGAATTCAACATAATTTTTTACCAAATCTTTACCCACATTGTAGTTAATAACATAGCTACGGTTGGCATCAAAAAAGCTGATGCGTTGTGGTGCTTTTACCACCGGATAAAGCTCAACATTAATCAGCCAATCAATTGCTTGCTGCTTGGACATTTTGCCATCGATGTAATCGCGCGCGGCCTCATTGCCGGCGTAGCTTAATTGTGCTGTTAATTTCAACAGCGCGTCGTATTTATCGAGCAGTGCTGGGTTGATTCCTGCGAGCGGGTAGAGCACATCGCGCTGAAAGGATTTTTTTAATGCTTCTGGAAAGGCCATTTCAATACCATAGTTAGCACTGCCTTCAGCAATCAGCGATTGCGGTGAATACAGCGGATAGACACTGTATTCTAGCCATTTTCTATCATTGACTAAATTTTTTTCTATTAATACATTGTAGGTGTGGTGGCCCGGGTAGCCTTCGTGGCAACCAATATCAATGGCGCGCTCAATATAAATGGGTAATTCAACATTAATTTGAATCAGGCTTTGGTAATTGCCTTTGTACCAGTTGTAGCCACTCCATACTTTACCGGTGACAAACTCCAGCTTAAAGTTTTCGCCTTCAGGAAGTGCGATGTGTTTTAAGGTTTGCTCGCGGCAGGCTTGGATGGCGGTTTCAAAAACCACCATCAGCTTATCGCGCGGAATAATAAACTGGGAACGAAAAGCATTAACACGTTCAACGGTGCTGCCCGGCCCTGGTAATAGGGCGTCTATTTGTTTGATGATAGCGTTGAAATGGTTTCGATCATAATGCGGTGCCACGGCATTATACAAAACCGCAGACTCCTCATCGAAACGCATTTTTTTGCCTTGCAACATATCAATACGACCAAGCATGGCAGAGGTCTGCTTCTTTAAATAGTCAACCCGCAAACTTTCGATTGTATTGGCGCGGACTTTTTTTTGACCATTCAAATCGACTTGAAGTTGTTGTGCTTGTGTTTTGATTTGATCCAAGCTGAGTGGCATTTTCAAGGCATTTTCTTGAAATTTCGCTGGGCCATAATAGGCGTCAACAAAATTACTATCGTGCGGGGTCATGGCTAAGCTCAGTTCAATATAGTGTGTAGACAGCGCGCCTAATTTTTTTACGGGCGCGGCCTGAGCAAGCGCAGATGCTGCTATTAGCGTGAGAAAAAGTTTCATCGAAAGCCCTTGTTAAAATTGACTGCAATGAGTGTACCGTTATTTATATGCTTATACTGCGCGCTATCACTTAAAGCTCAAATCGATAGCTGAACTTGACTAGTAATTGTTCGCTGTCGCGTAAGCTAAAGGCATCGGTAAATAGTCGGCTAACATCATAGCTATTGCCTTCATCAAACAGTGAGCCGCCGCGGACATAGGCCACATAGATATACGATAAAGGTGCTAATTCATAGCGGTAGCGAATTTGAAAACCAAGGTTGTTCAAGCCGAAATCGTCTAGGCTTTCATTGACAGCCAGTGGTGTGCCATCGGCTTGCACCCGCCACGCTTGTATGGCATTGGCATCAAGGGCCAATGCTTCAAGGCGCACGCGCAGTTCTTGTTTGTTGTTGATTATCCAGGTGAGGCCAGCATTAAGCTGCAATAAATTGGAATGAAAGCTGCCGAGTTTGTTGTCACCTTGCCAAAGTAACCAATCTGGATTGTTTTGCCACTCAAGGCCGGCGCTTATATTGAGCCTTTCATTCACTAAATAAGTGGGTTCAACAAAAAGCTGTATTGTGCCCTTGCTCGGCCCTTCTAGGCCTTCTGCGGCATAACGGACATTGCCGTACCAATCCCAGCGCTTGCCATCTTTATGTGGAATAAAGCGCTCTGCGAAAGCAAACAGTTTGGCAGGTATTTTCACAATGCCATTGCCGCGAGTCAGTAAATCATCGTTGCCTGCCGAGAGAATAGCAAAATCGATAAACTGGTTGCCGCCATCACGCCGCTCGCTGAAGCGTTTGAACGCGATGGCATTATTGATCAGTACGCCATCGTCATTGGTACGATTGGACATCGCGAATTGGTAGTCATGTGAACTAAACGGCGAACTCTCGGGCAGCTCCGTTACCCGCCGTGCAACTTCTCCACGTATGTAGTTAATGTTGTTACGTTCAAGATAGCCAAAGTCATTGAGTTGCAAATCGCCGCCGGCATGTAAGGCATATAATTGCTGGCGCCATCCGTTTGCCGATTCATGATCAATGCGAATTTGCACGCCGCTATCTCGCTGTGTGCTGCCCTGCTGGTCGATATCGGAGGCAACGACTGTGCTGCGAATATTCCAGGCCGCATTCGGCGACCACCGATGATCCAACGAATATACCGTGGCTAGCCGATCAAGATAAGGCCGATCTACTTGTGTGATCATTGCGCCTAAACCTTGATTACCAAAATCGCGCGTGGCGCGTGCGGCGAAGAAATCGCGCCCTACCGCATCGGCCTCGGTGGCGGCAAACACACCATAGTTGGTAGCACCAAAACTACCGTTCAATTTAACCGCCGCGGTAACATCGCCAGCGCCGCTGCCATCGTCTGCATTGCCACCCACGCGGCGGGTGTAAATCAAACTATTATTATTTTTTTGCGAGCCAAATAACACATCGAAAAAGCGTTGATTTTCGGTAAAGAATGGTCGTTTGTCGCTGAAGAAAGTTTCCACAGCGCCAAAATTAACCACCAATTGATCGCTTTCCACTTGTCCAAAATCGGGATTTAGCGTTGCGCTAAGTTGAAACTGGCCGTTTGGTTTCCAGAAAATATCGGCACCGCCATCAAAGTCTGCATTACCTATCACTTGATCTTGCACAGCGACTACGAATGGCGTAATAGCCAACAGTGATTGGTCGTATTGCGTCAGTGTCAGGGGTTCAAGATTGGAAAGAAAACGCTGCTCGGTGAAGGTAACGGCTGGCCACGCCATGCGTTCGTTGCTGCTACCAATTACCCGATCTAAAGAAAGTTTTAGGGTGCGTGTATCGCCAGCTACTTTTTGCATGGGCGCAATATGCCACGGAATCAGCATCTCCACGCTCCAGGTGTCACCGTTCTCAAAGGTGGCGTGCTTCCAGTTGCCATCCCAATCGTCATTGAATTGGTTTTCGTTTGCAAACGTTGAATCGGCAATATCGTTGGAAAGCGTCACGGTGAAATTATAGCCCGCTCGATTGTCGCCATCAAAATCAATATAGGCATTTACCCGATCGACCGGCCCGTTGTTGTCGCGTTGCGAACGCTGCCGAGTGCGCGCGGTG
>JAYTOD010000094.1:0-3047 GCA_043747995.1 Arenimonas sp. | reverse complement strand
CAGGATAGATTGGCAGAAAAGTCACTGTTCCGTGAATTGGGAATTGCAGTGCCCAATTTTGCTGATGTAATTAGCTTGCAAAGCTTGCACGCGGCAATTGCAGAAATTGGCATGCCATGTATATTAAAAACTCGGCGCTTGGGCTACGACGGCAAAGGCCAGTTCCGCATTAAATCTGAGCAAGATATAGATGCTGCTTGGATGGCTTTGGGCTCACAAGCGCAAACCGTTGGTCTTATTCTTGAAGCTTTCGTGCCATTCCAACGTGAAGTGTCAGTGCTTGCCGTGCGTGGCCGTGATGGCGAGTTTAGACATTGGGCACTGACCGAAAATTGGCATGAAAATGGCGTGTTGTCGGCAAGCTTAGCGCCAGCTACGAATGTTGTGGCATTTGAAGCAGAGGCAATTGGCTATGCGAGGAAAATTGCTGAAGCCTTGGATTATGTCGGCGTATTCGCTTTGGAATTATTTGTTTGCGATGGACAGCTTTTGGCTAATGAAATTGCGCCGCGTGTACACAATTCAGGGCATTGGACTATTGAAGGCGCTGAAACCTCGCAATTTCAAAATCACCTACGTGCAGTACTCGGCTTGCCGCTTGGCAGCACGCGCTCAATCGGGCTTAGCTGTATGTTGAACTGGATTGGCGAGATGCCGAATGCCGAATCTGTGTTACGAGAAATTGGCGGACATTGGCATGATTACGGCAAGTCTGCGCGCGAAGGCCGAAAGGTTGGGCATGCCACATTGCGAGAAGAGAGTGTTAATCAATTAGCAAAAAGCCTTGCACATATTGGCAAGGCTTTGGGGCGTGAGAAGCAGACTACGCCGGTATTAATGCGGTTACAAAACACGTAGGGGCGTCTCAAACAGCATTATCCCGGCGCTACGCGCCACCCCTTCGAAACGAAGGGGAATTTTTCGCGATTTATCTATGCCGTTAATATTCCCCTTCATTCATGAAGGGGGGGGGCCGTTAGGGCAGGGTAGTAAAAAGGCGGTTTTTTACGTCATTTGTGCGGATACGAAATCCCAATTAACCAAATTCCAGAATGCTTCCACATATTTCGGACGTGCATTGCGGTAATCTACATAATACGCGTGTTCCCACACATCGCATGTCAGCAATGGTTTGTCGGTGCCGGTGAGTGGTGTGGCGGCATTTGATGTGCTTACTAAAGCCAAACTGCCATCTGCGCGCTGTACTAACCACGCCCAGCCAGAGCCGAAGGTGCCAATAGCGGTTTTGCTGAATTCTGCTTTGAAGGCGTCAAAACTGCCAAATGCGGCATCAATGGACTCGGCCAATTTGCCAGTTGGTGCGCCGCCGCCTTGTGGCTTTAAGCAGTTCCAATAAAAACTGTGGTTCCATACTTGCGCGGCGTTATTAAACATGCCGCCTTGCGCTTTACGAACAATACTTTCCAAGTCTGCCGATTCAAATTCGGTGCCGGCAATCAGATTGTTCAGATTGGTAACGTAGGTTTGATGATGTTTACTGTAATGGAAATCAATGGTTTCCGCCGAGATATGTGGTTCAAGCGCTGTGCGGTCATAAGGCAGGGCGGGTAATTCAATAGCCATAGTGTTCTCCAAAAGTAAGCGGAAAGGGGGTGAAAAGACTTATAATTCTACATTGGAAATGATAACAGTGTGACGCCCTTATACTTTGGAGCAATAAATGAGCAGTAATCCCATTAACGAAAGAATTAAAGCAGAGATTAGCCAGGCGCCGGTCGTGCTTTTTATGAAGGGCACACCGCAGTTCCCGATGTGTGGTTTTTCCTCGCGCACTGTTCAAGCGTTGAAAGCCGTGGGTGCTCAGATGCATACCGTAAACATTCTTGAAGAGCCCGAAATTCGTGCCAATTTACCGCGCTATTCGGATTGGCCAACCTTTCCACAACTGTTTATTAACGGCGAGTTGATTGGTGGGTGCGATATCACCATGGAATTGTATGAAAGTGGTGATTTGGCTACGCTTGTGGCTGAAGCCCAAAAAACTGTCTAATGCAGGTGCCTGCGCTCTTGCCGAATTGCCTCGAAGGCCGGGTCATTCTGATTACCGGCGCATACGGCGGCTTGGGTGAGGCTGCCGCTAAGGCGATTACCGAAGCAGGAGCCACCGTTGTATTGCTCGGTAAAAAAGTGCCTAAGCTCAATCGTGTGTATGATGCCTTGAAAAAAATTGGCTCGGAGCCGGCAATGTACCCGCTGGATATGCGTGGCGCTGACCCTGCCGACTACGAAGTGATGGCTGATAAAATTGCGGCCGAGCTTGGTGGCTTAAACGGTATTTTGCATTGCGCCGCCGATTTTTCCGGTTTAAGGTCTTTGGAAAATACTAATCCGGAAGAGTTCATTACCCAAATTCACGTTAATTTAAATGCACCATGGTTGTTAACACAAGCCTGTTTGCCAGTGCTACGCAAAGCCGAAGACTCCGCTATTGTGTTTGTTAACGAAGATTTGTCGCGCGTCAACAAAGCTTATTGGGGCGCGTATGGCATTGCTAAAGCCGGCTTGAATGGCTTGGTGAGCATGTTACACGATGAAACCGATGATTCCACCGTGCGCGTCAGTGCATTGCAACCTGGCCCAATGCGAACCTCTATTCGCGCACGCGCCTATGTGGATGAAGCGGCAACTGACTGCCCTGAAGCAGGCGCGTATGCCAAGGCCTGCGTATATCTTCTGAGTGCGCAAGGTATCGCACAACGCGGCCAGCTGTTTAAACCGCAAATAGTTGGTATGTAACTCATGGAAACAATTTCAGCCGCGTTATTATTGTTTTTGATTATGGACCCTCTGGGTAATATTCCAGTTTTCCTAAGTTTGCTTAAGCCTTTGCCGAAAAAACGCCAGCGCATTGTGTTGATGCGTGAGCTACTCATTGCATTTTTCGTGTTGCTCGGGTTTCTATGGGGCGGAAAGTATGTGTTAGATGCCATGCACTTGCGTCAGGAGTCGGTGTCGATTGCGGGTGGCATCGTGTTGTTCATTATTGGCTTAAAAATGATCTTCCCAAGCCCAGAAGGCATGTTTGG
>JAYTOD010000093.1:0-2168 GCA_043747995.1 Arenimonas sp. | reverse complement strand
CCATACCCGCCGCACGCGATAACTCATGCTTCAACGCATCTAAGCCTTGGCCGTTTTTGGCCGATAACCACACGTGCACGCCATCGGCATGTTGCTGGCGCTCGATAGCGTGCCCGGATAAATCGGCTTTGTTGTGCAGCCATATAATACGTCCGCTGCAATTTTTTAATTCATCGTGCAAATCGTTGGCGCTATGCTGATTATCATCCAACATGGCCAATACCAAATCGGCAATATCCAGTTCGTTGCGTGCCCGGCGAATGCCTTCCGCTTCCACCGTTTCTTGCGTGTTACGCAGGCCAGCGGTGTCCACCAAGGTTACATACAAGCCTGCCACTTGAATGGTTTCGCGCAACACATCGCGGGTGGTGCCGGCGATGTCGGTCACGATGGCGCGATCACTGCCTGCTAAGGCATTTAGCAACGAAGACTTACCGGCATTTGGTGCGCCCACAATCACCACATGTAGGCCATCCATCAGGCGTTTGCCTTGCTCGGCTTCTTTTTGCAATTGCGTTAAATCGTGTTGGCAATGCTGCAGTAAATTCTGAATTTCTGGCGCCGCTAAAAAATCTATTTCTTCATCAGGGAAATCTAAAGCCGCTTCAATATACACGCGCGCATGCACAAGTTGTGCAGTAAGCGCATCACAGCGTGTGGAAAACACGCCGTCTAAAGAACGCCTTGCGGCACGCGCAGCACTTTCCGATTGCGCTGAAATTAAATCAGCCACTGCTTCGGCCTGTGCTAAATCGAGTTTGTCGTTAAGAAAAGCACGCTCAGTAAACTCGCCTGGCTTCGCATCGCGAGCGCCCAAGCGTTTGCATTCACGCAAAATCGCGTTAAGCAAGGAAGGGTTGCCGTGCGCTTGCAGCTCCAACACGTCTTCGCCGGTGTACGAATGCGGACCCTGGAAAAACAGCAGCACTGCATCATCTAGCACGGCGCCGCTTTGATCGCGCAAATGGCTATGCAAAGCATAACGCGCTTTCAGTGTTTGCCCGCACAGCAGTTCACCAATGCCTTTCGATAGCGGCCCAGAAACCCGGACAATGCCTATGCCTGCCGAGCCATGCGCGGTGGCCAATGCGGCAATGGTGTCGGTGTGCAACGACATCGCCATCTAGTACTTATTTGTGTTCGACAAGGTGTGCGTTGCTAGTGAATTTTTTGGTCATGTAGTATTGTTGCGCCAAACCGAGCAACCCATTGGTTACCCAATACAGCACTAAACCTGATGGGAAGAACGCCATCATCACACCAAAAATCAGTGGCATGAAAGTCATCATTTTCTTCTGCAGTGGGTCCATACCCGGCGTTGGGGTTAGCTTTTGCGTGAGGAACATAATCACTAAATTCATCACTGGCAAAATAAAATACGGGTCGGCAGCAGTCAGGTTTTGAATCCAGCCCATCCATGGCGCTTGTCGTAATTCCACGCTTTCCACCAACACCCAGTACAGCGCAAGGAAGATAGGAATTGGAATCAACATTGGCAAACAACCAGCGGCAGGATTCACTTTTTCTTTTTTATACAAATCCATCTGTGCCACAGCAAATTTTTGGCGGTCGTCGCCATAGCGTTCTTTCAAGGCTTCAATGCGTGGCTGAATGGCACGCATTTTAGCCATGCTTTGATATTGCTTGGTAGACAGCGGAAACAATACAGCTTTTAGAATAATCACAATAGCAATAATCGCCCAGCCCCAGTTGCCAAGTAAATCATGCAGTTTCGATAATAGCCAAAACAAGGGCTGCGAAAGAAATGCAAAGATGCCGTAATCAACACTCAAATCAAGCGTTGGGTGTACTGCGTTCATGGCTTTTTGCGACTTCGGACCAATCCATAGCTGATCTTCGCGGCTAAGGCTAGCGCCAGGTGCAATCACGCTTTCTGCCGAGAGCCCACGTACAACGAAAAATGGCGCAGCGGGATTGCCCTCTTTAGCTAAAGAATAGGTTTGCGTATCGCCTTTACTAGGCAGCCAAACGGCCACAAAGTGATGTTGCAACATACCAAACCAACCATCAGTAACGGTTTTATTAGGACTTTGAATTACACCATCGCCGTCGGTGTAATCGGCAAACTTTACTTTTTCATATTTATCGGCGGCGCTATACCATGCTGAGCCCACAAAGCTAAATGAATCAGGGTTAGTTAAGCCGGC